>NZ_JAPYOK010000031.1:0-63144 GCF_028283155.1 Candidatus Poriferisodalis multihospitum
AGCAAGTCTTCGCACGGCCCGCACTCCCGATGATCTGGGTGTACGCGGAAGGCAATCCCTTCTCGACATCATCCGGCAACTTCATGGGCCAACTCGACTACCTCGTCGAGGTGATGCGCCGTCTCCCGGCCGCACCTGATGGCACGGGCACCCAACGAGACGCCCGCGACCGAGACCCTGCGACCCTCCGTGCCGCATCAGCGCGGCGAAGTGCCGATGAATCAGAACCCTTCGTCCAGCCGCCGGCCGACACCGGCGACCAGGTGGCATCCGCGCAGCGAGATACCGACGAAACAGAACGCGGCCTCGACGAGTCGCAACCCGGCACCAGCGGGGTCGTCGTGTGTACCGATCCGCCGTACTACGACAACATCCCCTACGCCGACCTGTCGGATTTCTTCTACATATGGCTCCGGCGCTGCCTCGCCGATGTCTGGCCAGACCTGTTCGGCACGCTGAAGGTGCCCAAGGCGCCCGAACTGATTGCAGAACCGGCCCGCCACGACGGCTGGGATGCCGCCGCGGCCTTCTTCGAGCGTGGCCTGCGAGAAGCGTTCGGCTCGATGGCCGACGCGCACGACGAACGCTTCCCGTGGACGATCTTCTACGCGTTCAAGCAGTCCGAGACCGACGCGTCCGGCACTGCTTCGACGGGCTGGGAGACCATGCTCGAAGGCGCTACAGCCGGGTGGTCGAACCCGACGGCAGCTCGATGACCGTGCGCGACGCGCTGGCCGAGATCAATCGGGCGCTCGACGCGGTGCTCGAAGAGCACGAGGGCGACCTCGATACCGACACTCGCTGGGCGCTGGCCTGGTACGCGCAGCACGGTCACAGCATCGGTCCCGCAGGTGAGGCCGACACGCTCTGCAAGGCCAAGAACACCTCCATCGGCGGTCTCGTGGAGGCAGGCATCCTGTGGCAGCAGGGCAACGAGTGCCGCCTGCTGCAAGCCGACGAACTCGACGAGCACTGGCACCCCACGACCGACAAGCGCCGGACAGTGTGGGAGACCACGCTGCATCTTCGGCGGACGCTGATGAGCGACGGCACCCAAGCAGCCGCTGCCCTGCTGCAAGCCGCCGGCACCAGCGACGACGCCCCACGCGACCTCGCCTACCGCCTGTTCCACATCTGCGAGCGCATCGGCACCCAGTCCGAAGCCCTCGCCTACAACGCCCTGGTCACCGCCTGGCCCGACCTCGCCCGCCAAGCCCAATCCTCCGAGGCCACCCTCACCTTCCAGTAGCCCCACCGCCTTGACTGATGCTGTGCTGGGTGGGCTGAACCGCTGCGACGCTCTCGGCGGCGCGGCTGTGTAACACGCTTGGTTACACTTTTGGTTATCGCCGACGACTTGTCCGGCCATACGCCGCCATTCCGGAATCCGCCGCTCGTCCTGACCGTGCTGGAGATCCGATACCCCGAGATTGCGGGTGGCTTGACCGACGACGCCGTGGCAGCGATGAAGGAAGCGGTGCGAGACAGCTTGCCGATCATGGCGACACAGATTGAGCAGCAGGTCGACGTGGCCGTGGAGGTGCCAGCTCCACTGCAGGTCACACAGCGCACGGCACCAAGGTTCTGCACCCGTGACCAAGCGACTGCGCTGGTTGTCAGGCACGACGCGCTAGTCCTCGAGACGACGGCGTACGCAGGCTGGGTTGAGCACTTTCGGCCACTGGCGCGACAAGTCGTCGAGACCTTGGAGCGCATCTGTGCGCCCGACGGCGTGTTGCGGATCGGCTTGCGGTACATCGACGAGATTCGGGTGCCCAACGCTGGCGACGAGCCTGAGGACTGGGACGGTTACATCAACTCTCAATTGCTGGCCGCAGCGGCAGCTGAGCTGAGGCCGGCTGGGATGAACGCGACGGCGTGGCAAGGCCGGATCCAGTACCAGACCGAGGCCTCGTACGCGCTGACTGTTCGTTACGGTCCGCAGACGGTTTATGCCGTAGACCCCGAGGGGCCCACCCGGCGCAAGTCTGTGCATCCACCAGGGCCGTATTTCCTGCTCGACTCCGATGCGTTTTGGACGAGCGAACACGAGATTCCCGAGTTCGCGGCAGACGGCATTCTCGAACGCTGCGATCGAGTGCATCAAGCAGCGAGCGACTTCTTCAAGATTGCCGTCACTGACAAGCTGCGCGCCGAAGTGCTCGACCGAAGCATGGATGCGCCGAGCACAAAGGACCTGACATGAGCCTGATCAACCGCATCGATGACGCGCCCACCGGCGCGTCAGTCGGTCACACACCGCCCCGCGTGGAGCGGACGAGGACGATTCAAGATGTCGTGGACGACATCGGGTTCCTGCGCAACCAGAGCGAGCTGCTGGTCAACGATTCGCAGGACCTACATGAGTCGATCGGACGCATGCACTCCGACGGCTTGGAGCAGGAGTTGCGCTCGACTGCGCTCCGCCTCGCTCAGGACCGCTTGCCGGCGCTGCTGGACCGGCTCAGCATGCTGGGCTTCTCGTGGCGGGACATCGCCCGGGTCTGCGGAGTCTCGGTGCCTGCCGTCCGCAAATGGCGACAAGGCGAGTCAGCGACGGGGGAGAACCGGCAGCGTGTCGCCCGCGCTGTGGCGCTCTGCGAGATCGCCGAAGAGCGCTATCTCATCGACGATGTCGCAGGATGGCTCGAGACGCCGGTGCACCCGGAGGCACCGTTGAGTGGGCTCGACCTGATGGCAGCGGAACGTCTCGATCTCGTCCTCAGAATGGCCCGCGACCAGCCGGGGGATCCTGAGCGGATCCTGGATGAGTTCGCATCAGACTGGCGCGTCCGGTACCGCTCTGATGTGGAGGTGTTTACGGCGGCCGATGGCCTGCGGGGCCTTCGTCTCGTCGGCTCTGACAGCTAGGGCGGTTCAGTTGCCGGATGAAGCGCTTGAGGCCCCGGGCTCGCCCTTGGACCTGTATCTCGCGTCTTCGCCTGCGGAAGTGGACCAGGCACGCCCGTTCATGACGGGCGATGTCTTCGGAGAAGTCACCATTCCGGGTGTAACGCCAGACACAGCGCCCGACAACGCGAGGCTCGGCATCGTTCTGACCCACCCGTGCTCGATGCGCGTTGATGGCGTGCGGCTGGCGCCACGACTTCACATGGCGCGAGTTGCCACCAGCCAAGAGATTCCGCTGAGGAAATGGCGAGACGGGCACTTCAAGGCGATGCCGCTGCCCGAACTCGCCGGAGAGCACCGAACCGCTCGATTTGAGGACATGGGTCTTGTCGAATCGGCGTCACTGCTGCCCGAGCGGCGCATCGCCTGCCTGTCGCCCTACGGCATCCACCTGCTCCAGCAGCGTTTCATCTGGTACCTCACACGATTCTTGGTGCCAACCCACCGACTCGCCGAGGCCACTGAAGCAGTCTTTGAGGAAGCCGAACTGGAGGAAGAGTGGGTGAGCCGCGCAGCCGAGCGTGGCGCCGCGCGCCACACATCTGTCGAGGCATTCCATCAGTGGATTCGGTCTTCTGACCAATCTGGAAGCACACGACAGGAACAGCTTGCCGATCCACAGCGCCGAGCGGGAATCCGTCGTGCCATGAGACTCCATCTCGCGCACGGCTAGGCACCGATGAGAACAAGGGTGCGCATAATAGAAACACCCACCCGGGGGCCGTCCCATGTGGTCGGCCCAGCGGGTGGGGATCAGATGGACACCCACTAGCAGTGACGGCGGGGACCCACTATGGCGGAGATGAGCAATCGGGCGCGGGTGGGGGAGGCGTTCGAGATTCTTGCGCGATGCCTCGGGCCGTTCGTCGAGCGGCACATGTCGCAGGGGCAGGGCGGCGGCGCGGACTGGGCGGCTCGGTTCGCCGCCACGGCGCGACCGCCGATTTCGGAGTTCTCGACGGAGGACCCGGCATTTCTGCTGCGCGTCATCGCCGACTGCTGGCGGGGGACGTTCGAGCGGCAATTGCCTCGCAGTGCGCGCAACATCGTGTTCGCCCTTCGAGACAAGCGGAACGACTGGGCACACAACAAACGCTTTCGCCTGAACGACACGCAGTACACGCTCAGTGCGATCGTCTCGCTCATCGAAGCCGTGGCCCCGCAGGACGCACCCGAGGTGGAGCAGCTGCAGCACGATCTCAACCGGATCGAATACGAGCGTGCCCAAGATGCCGAGCCGAGCGACAAGCCGAGCGCCGTTTTCAACGTGCTCGACACAGCGCCGCGGGGCCTGACGCCGTGGCGCGAGGTGATCCACCCGCACGACGACATCCATTCCGGGCAGTTCACCGTCGCAGAGTTCGCCGCCGACCTCGAGATGGTCCGCCAAGGACTCGGCAGCGACGAGTACGCCGACGCACGCCGCTTCTTTGAGCGCACGTACCTGACCGTCGGGCTGCGCGACCTGCTGACCTTGGCGATCAAGCGCGTCACGGGCCGTGGCGGGCAGCCGGTCATCAGTTGTCAGACCAACTTCGGCGGCGGCAAGACGCACAGCCTCATCGCCTTGTATCACCTGATGTCGGGCATGGACCCTGCTGAGATGTCGCCCGAGCTTGCCGAACTCGTAGCCGACGCCGGCGTCGACGACATGCCGCAAGTGAACCGCGCCGTCGTCGTGGGCAACCAGTTCGGCGCCGGCGAAGTGCACACGAAGCCGGACGGCACCGAGGTCAACACGATCTGGGGCGAGATCGCTTGGCAGCTCGGCGGTCGGGCCGCCTACGACTTGCTTGCCGACAGCGACCGCAACCGGGTCAACCCAGGCGACGCCATTCGCGATGTGCTCACGGTGTGCTCGCCTTGCCTGGTCTTGATCGACGAGTGGGTCGCGTATGCGCGCGAGCTGTACGAGCGCACCGACCTGCCGGGTGGCAGCTTCGACTCGCAGTTCAGCTTCGCTCAGACGCTCTCCGAGGCGGCGAAGGCGACCGACGGGGTGCTCGTGGTGGTGTCCATTCCCGCCTCTGAGGAAGCGGACGCCGACGACGAGAGCTTCGGCGTGTCCAGCTTGGAGATCGGCGGCACTGCCGGTCGGGAAGCCCTGCGACGGCTGACGAACGTCACGAACCGACTTGCGGAGACCTGGCAGCCGGCGAGCGGAGACGAGAGCTATGAGATCGTGCGCCGCCGGCTGTTCGAGCCGCTTGGCGACGAAGCCCGCGAGCATCGCGACGCAACCGCGGAAGCCTTCGGGCAGTTGTACCGGTCGCGTCGCAGCGACTTTCCTGCGGAGTGCTCCGAGATCGCCTATGTCGAGCGGATCAGGGCCGCTTATCCGATTCATCCGGAGGTGTTCGACCGGCTGTATCAGGACTGGTCGGCAATCGACCGCTTCCAGCGCACCCGTGGCGTGCTGCGGCTGATGGCCGCCACCATCGACTCGCTGTGGGCCAGCGACGACAAGTCGCCGCTGATTCTCCCTTGCTCCATCCCGCTCGGCGACGACCGAGTGGTCAACGAGCTGGCGGGTCGGCTGACCAACTACTGGCACCCCGTCATCTCCTCGGACGTCGACGGGCACGACTCGCATGCCACGCAGATCGACCGCAGCACGCCTCACCTCGGCGCCTTGCATGCCACCCGCAGGGTCGCCCGCACCATCTTCGTCGGGGCGACGCCGCGGGTGGGCAGCGCGAACCAAGGACTCGATGTGCGGCGCGTTCGCCTGGGTTCCACGTTCGCCGGCGATCCGTCTGGTCCCTTCTCGGACGCGCTGAGCCGCATTGCCGCGGAAGCCCCCTACCTCTATGTGGACCGCGACCGGTACTGGTTCGACCGGCAGCAGAACGTCACCCGAACCGCACAAGATGAGATTCAGAACCTGCTCGACGGCGAGCGGCACGAGATTCAGGCTGAGATCGTTCGCCGGCTGCGCGACGGTGCGGGACGCGGTTCGCGCAGCAGTCCATTCGCCGGGTTGCACATCGCGCCTGCGGGCCCCGCCGACGTGGTCGACGAACCGCGTGTCAGATTGGTGATCTTGGAGCCAGGCGCCTCCTTGACAGTGAACTCCGAGGACTCTGCGGCGCTGGCGGCCGCCCGCGAGATGCTCGAACAGCGGGGGGCGGGGCCCCGCCAGTACCGCAACATGGTGGTGTTCGCTGCGGCGGAGCATCGGGCAGTGGAGGGGTTGGAACAAGCGGCAGCCGAGTACTTGGCGTGGGATGGCATCTGCGACCGGCACGAGGATCTGAACCTCGACGCCCAGCAGAAGAAACTGGCGGAGACATTGCGTGAGCGAGCCGACCAGGCGGCAGGTTTGCGTGTGATCGAGGCGTACCGGTATCTCCTGGTGCCGCAGCAATACGACCCGCGGGGCCTGGTTGACCTAGAGGCTGTGAGGATCGACCCTGAGCGCGCCGAACGTGGGACCGGCAGCGGTGCGGTTCGGGTCGGCGATTTCGGCGGTCCGTCGGCGCCGGCAGTGAGCATCGCCGAGAGCGCCGGCCGGCGACTGCTGAACGACGGCACGCTGGCTGCCCAGTTCCCTGCGGTGATCCTGCGGCAGCAACTCGACGGCGTACTGGCGTCGCGCTGGGCCGACGGGCACGTTCCGGTGTCGGTGCTGTGGGAGGACATGGCGCGCTACGTCTACTTGCCCCGTCTGCGTGACCAGGACGTGCTGTTGGCCACGGTCGCCACCGGACCCGAAGGCATCATGTGGCGCACCGAGGGCTTCGGCGTCGCGGTGTCGTACGACGACGCATCTGACCGATACGTGGGCCTGAGCACTCCGGGCCAGCCCGCAGCGGCCATTTCGCCTTCGACGCTCGTGGTGCGAGCCGACCTCCTCGAAGAGCAGTACGAGCGTGACTTGAGGCAGGCAGAGGCTGACGCCGAGAGCGATTCCGACAACGCCGATACGGGGCCAACGGACTCATCCACAAGAGGCGACACCAGCGACGACGCTGGCGCTCTTTCCGATGCGTCAGGAGACCGAGGGGATGCCGCTCAGCGTGGATTTCGGGTGTTCCGCGGTTCGGTCAAGCTGGACGCCTCCCGGCCGACGCAGGCGTTCACGAGGCTCAGCGACGGCGTATTGACCCGTGTGCTCGGTCATCCAGATGCGGCGGTCGACATTCGAGTCGAGATTGAGGTCCGCAACCCAGCCGGTTTCGACAGCGACGTGGTTCGCAATGTCAACGAGAACACCCGAGAGCTCGACTTCGAAGAAGGCACCGGCTTCACCCCCGACTGACCCGATGGATGCCGCGGATGGGGCAGATGAGCGTGCGTGCGTTGCCCCATGCGGACCTGTCCTTTGGTACAGCGCGAACCCGACGTTTGGCCGTTTCTGAGGTCGACTTTTGGCTGACCCAAAGGCAGTCGTTTGGCACATCGGCCCAGTCGGCAGGTCAGCCGATGGCGCCGGCGACGGCGAGCTCGACGACGCGGTCGTCGTCGTAGCCGAGCACTTCCCGCAAGACGTCATCGTTGTGCTCGCCCAAGCTGGGGCCTGAACGGCTGATGGCATGGGGCGTCGCGCTGAGCTGCAGACGCGGCGCCTCCACGACCATGCGGTCGTACAGCGGGTGTTCGACTTCCAGCCAATGGCCCCGGTGGTTCAGTTGCGGATCGGCGAAGCAGCCCACGCTGTTCTGGTTTGCGTGCGACGGGATGCCGGCTGCTTGCAGAGCGGCTTCGGCTTCGGCGGGGGTGCGCTGGGCTGCCCAGCCTCCGACCATGGCGTCGATCTCATCGGCACGTCCAAGTCGCCCCGCTGCGTCCAGGCCGGCCAGCTCGGCAGGCACTGCATGGCCGCCCGCATCGAGCACCTCGCACAGCGACTCCCAGTGATGCTCGGTCTCGCAGACGATCGCGACCCATGGGTCCGGCGGCTCGAGCGGGTTGTCGGGCTCGGCGCCGCCCGCATCGCACGGGTACATGGCGTGGGGACACATGAAGGCGTCCGCGTTGCCCATCCGTGTCGCCTCGTCGCCGTTCACGGTCTTCGCGAGCACCTCGGTCGCCAGGAAGTGAATGGCGGCCTCGGCCTGCGCGAAGTCCAGATGCTGGCCGCGACCGTCGGGGTCGGCATCGCGTGCATCGAGCGCCGCCATGAGCAGCGGCACCATGAACTGCGGTGTGACATAGTCGGTGTAGGCTAGGAACGGCCCCGCCGGAGGTCGGTCCGGCCAGCCGGTCATCTCGTAGTAGCCGGTGATGGCCCCGGCCAGGTTGCCGAACCCGGCGAATGTGGACAGCGGACCGCTCTGGCCCATCAGGCTCGTGCTCAGCAGGATCAACTCCGGATTCCGCTCGGCCAGCACGTCGTAGCCCATTCCCCAAGCCTCGAGTGTTCCCGGCGTATAGGACTCGACGAAGACGTCGGCCCACTCGACCAGGTCGCACAGCACCTCTCTTCCGGCCTCGGTATTGAGATCCAGGGTCACGCCCCGCTTGCCGGCGTTCAAGGTGCCGAACTGGATCGAGGCATCAGGCCCCATGTCGCCCCGCAGGCCGCCGCCGGCACCTCGGGCGGCATCGAAGCGAGCCGGCCCTTCCACCTTGATGACCGTGGCGCCGAAATCGGCGAGCAGCCGCGTCGTGAACGGTCCGGCGTACACCCAGGTGGTGTCGAGCACCTTGAGGCCTTCGAGGGGTCGTGGCGACGCTGGGTCGCCGCCGGCGTCCCGCCACGCCTCGGCGGACTCCAGCAGCGCCGAGCGCGGCGCAGCCTTCACTGCCTCGGTGTCGGCGCCGAGTGCGGGCGGCCCGCCGAGCGCACGCAGGGGCGTGCGGCTGGGCTGGCACCAGCGCCCAGGCGCGGTGACACTGCCCCATGCGGCGTCGTCCACCACGTCCCAGTAGCCCCGCTGCGAGAAGTGGTCGATGTGCACGAGCTCGGCAGGGGCGTAGACGGGTGCCAGCAGCACCTCCCGGCGCTGGGCCTCGGAGAACAGGTCAGCCCGGGTCATCGACGATGTCATGGCAGCGATGGCGGCTTTCGCTGCCTCCATCTGTGCGGGCGCCACTTCGGGATCGGTGAACAGGCGCATGCCGAATTCGACCCAGTCGAGCCCGGCCAGTTCGTCGTCGCAGAAGCCCAGTTCGTGAACCCACTCCATCAGCCGGGCGGTGAAGCGGCCGATGGTGTCGCCGAACAGCAGCGTGATGGAGACGAAGCCGTCCGCAGCGGCATACACGAACTGCAGATGGAAGTTCAGCAGCAGGATCCCACCGGACGTCCTGCGCGCCGACGGGTACGCATTTGCACTATGCACGATGCCGGGAAAGGCGGTCTGCATCATCGCCTGCTGGGCGGAGATGTCGACATGCTGGCCCCAGCCGCTGCGGTCGCGCTGGCGCAGCGCGAGCGCAGTGCCGACCGCTCCATGGGAACCGGCGTGAAGCCAGCTCTGCGGCGCGGTGATGCGCAGCGGCGCCCGGTCGGTGTCGCCGGTGATGGCCGCACTGCATGCCGACGCTGCGATGGTGAGGTCTGTCGCCGCCCAGTCGGCCTTCGGGCCGGTGCTGCCGAACGCGGTGACCGTGGTGTGCACGAGTCCCGGGTTGATCGCGCGCAGCTCGTCGTAGTCGAGACCCAGGCCAGGGTCGGGCGACTCGATCAGCGCATCGGCACCCGCGACGAGCTCCAGCAGCTCGTTGCGATCGGTGATGACGCAGCTCTGTGCGCCCCGGCGCTGCGCCCACCATTGGAGCGACGTGCCGTCAGGGCCTTGACTGCGGTGGTCGCGGCCTCGACCGCCGGGTCCTTCGATGAGCACCACTTCGGCGCCGAGCGAGCCCAAGATGGCGGAGCACATCGCGCCCCGGTGGTCGGTGAGATCGAGTATCCGGTACGGCTTCAGCATCGCCGCGAAGCTAACGCTCGCCGGCAGGACGGGTTGGCGCTTGAGGGGTCCAGCCGGCCGGTCCTGTTCCGGCACCGTCTTCGGCCCTGCGACTAGGTTGCCGCCGGTGAGCATTCGGGGACGGGCCTTGATCGCGGGGGTGTACGAGCACCCTGGTCGCGAGCTGCCCGACCGCACGCTGCCGCAGATCCACGCCGAGGTGGCTGCGGGAGCGCTCGCGGACGCCGGCCTGTCGCTCGACGATGTCGACGCCTACTACTCGGCCGGCGACGCCCCTGGCTTCGGCGCCCTGTCGATGGCGGAGTACCTCGGCCTCGACCTCACCTACATCGATGACACCGAGACCGGCGGCTCGGCCTACCTCGTGCACGTCCAGCACGCCGCGGCGGCCATCGCCGCAGGCCAGGTGAATGTGGCGCTGATCACGCTGGCCGGCAAGCCGCGCACCGGCGGCGCCGGGCCGGGCGGCAGCGCGCGCTTCAGCTCCGCCCCCGAGGCCTCGTTCGAGAACCAGTTCGGCATGTCGGTGCCCGGCGGCTACGCGCTGGCGGCGGCACGGCACATGCATGAGTTCGGCACTACCTCTGAGCAGCTGGCCGAGGTGAAGGTGGCGGCCTCGACCCACGCGCAGCACAACCCCAACGCCTTCCTCCAAGACGTCGTCACGGTGGACGAGGTGGTGTCCTCGCCGATGATCTCCGATCCGCTGCACCGGCTGGACTGCTGTGTGATCACCGACGGCGGCGGTGCCCTGGTGGTGGTCAGCGAGGCCGTGGCAGCAACCCTCGACCGGCACTGCACCCCGGTGCTGGGGACCGGGACCTCCATCAAGCACACCTCGGGCGGGCGCATCGATCTGACCCACACCGGCGCGACGCGCTCGGGCCCGCTGGCGTTTGCCGAAGCCGGCGTGACACCCGCCGACATCGACTACGTGTCGATCTACGACAGCTTCACCATCACGGTGCTGATGACGCTGGAGGACCTCGGGTTCTGCGCGAAGGGTGACGGCGGGCGCTTCGTGTCTGGAGGCGCGCTGCAGTCGCCCGCTGGTGTGCTGCCGTTCAACACTGACGGGGGCGGCCTGTGCAACAACCACCCGGCCAACCGCGGCGGCATGACCAAGGTGGTCGAAGCCGTGCGCCAGCTGCGCGGCGAGGCCCATGCTGCGGTGCAGGTGCCCGACTGCGAGCTGGCTCTGGCGCACGGCACCGGGGGCAGCCTCGCCACCCGCATGGGCAGCGCCACGCTGGTGCTGGGCAGGTCGACATGAGCCTGATCGGAACGAGCGGGGTCCGAGTGAGGTCGTTGCTGTGAGCGATCTGGGTCCGTCGGGGCTGCCCGTCCCGCCGCCGAACCCGAACCTCGAAACTCAGCGGTTCTGGGATGCCACCGCTGAGGGTCGACTGGAGCTGCCCCGCTGCGACGACTGCGGCCACGTCGTGTGGTACCCGCGGGAGCGCTGCGATCAGTGCGGCGGCACCTCGGTGACCTGGTTCGAGGCGTCCGGGCGAGGCACGGTGTACAGCTGCACGGTCACCCGGCGCATCCCCGGCTCGTGGCGCAAGGCGGCACCGTTCGTGCTGGCCTGCGTCGAGCTCGACGAGGGCCCGCGGGTGATGACCAACATCGTCGGCTGCGACCCCGAATCGGTCCACATCGGCCAACCGGTGCAGGCGGTCTTCGACGCCACGCCTGACGGCCCCGCCTTGCTGCGCTTCACCCCGGCCTGAGCGCGGCTCTGCGG
The DNA here is from genome assembly GCF_028283155.1 of Candidatus Poriferisodalis multihospitum. Classification (NCBI taxonomy): domain Bacteria; kingdom Bacillati; phylum Actinomycetota; class Acidimicrobiia; order Acidimicrobiales; family Candidatus Poriferisodalaceae; genus Candidatus Poriferisodalis; species Candidatus Poriferisodalis multihospitum. The sequence continues at coordinate 11,536 of NZ_JAPYOK010000031.1, forward strand.
CAACAGGCCTGGGATCAGACTTCGAGCATCAGCGTCACGGGGCCGTCATTGGTGAGTTCCACGGCCATGTGGGCTCCAAACGAGCCGGTCGCCACGGTGGCGCCAAGTCGACGCAGTTCGTTCACCAGCACATCGATCAGCCCGGTGGCCTGATCCGGCACGGCCGCTGCCACGAAAGAAGGCCGTCGGCCCTTGCGCGCGTCGCCGTAGAGGGTGAACTGGCTGATCACCAGCACCTCGCCGCTGGTCTCGGCCACCGATCGGTTCATCTGGCCGTTCTCGTCGGCGAAGATGCGCAGGTTCCAGATCTTGCCGGCCAGCTTGCGCGCAGAGTCGTGATCGTCGTCATGGGTGGCACCCACGAGACAGCACAAGCCGGGGCCAATCTCGCCGATTACCTCGCCGTCGACCCGCACCCGGGCGTCCGAAGCCCGCTGAACCAGCGCTCGCACCCGATCAGGGTAAGCAGCGAATCAGGGAATGATCGCGTCGACTTCGATCTCGATGACCAAGTCGGGATGGATCAGACCCGACACCTCAACCAGCGTCGAGGCGGGCCGGATGTCGCCGAAGACCTCGCCGTGGGCGCGGATGAAGTCGTCGAGCATGCCGATGTCGGTGACGAACGAGCGGGTCCGCACGACATCGCTCATCTGTGCGCCCGCCTCTGCCAGCGCCTGCTCGATGACGCCCAGCGTGTAGATGGCCTGCCCGTAGCAGTCGCCCGGGTGGGCTACGCCGTCGGGGCCCAGTGACGTGCTGCCCGATACAGCCACCCAGTCGCCGACTCGCACAGCCCGTGAGTAGCCGGCCACAGGCTCCAGCGGCCCGCCGCTCGAAATGTTCTGTCGTTCACTCATGCCCACATTGTGGGCTGCGCGAGCATCACGTGCTGAACCAAGCGCATCAGCGACAAGTTGGAGTCTCGGCCCCGAAGTTGAACTGTCCGATTAGTTTGGCGCGAACTCAACAAATTCACTCGTCCAACCAGCTGAACTACGTACACCCAACTCGGAGGTGCGGTGATGCCAAGACAGTCGGGCCGCCCGACGCATCTGCAGGTGTACGAACGGCTCCAGATACAGGTCACCGAGCTTCGAGAGAACCTGGGCGGGTTGCCGCTGCCCGAAGAGGCCTCCGACATCTGGCGCGGCATCTGGTACGCGGAAGCTCACCACTCGACTGCGCTGGAGGGCAACACCTTGGTGCTCCGGCAGGTAGAGCAGTTGCTTGGCGAGGGCCGGGCAGTCGGCAACAAGGACCTCGGGGAGTATCTGGAGGTCAAGGGCTATGGCGATGCCGCCGAGTGGGTGTATTCCCAGGCGACGCGCCCGGCGGGACTCGGCGAGCACCAGCAGGTCGTAACGCTGTCCGAAGTCCGTGAGATTCATCGCGCGGTCCTCGCGCCGGCTTGGGAGGTGTCGCCGCATCCGAACGCCACATCGGCGGAGTCTCCCGGCAGCTATCGCCGACACGACATCCGGTCGTTCCCAGATGGGATGACGCCAGTCGCGTGGCCGCTCGTCGATGCGGAGATGGCCGAGTGGGCGAAGCAGGTCAACCTGCTGGACTCCGATGAGCTCACGTTCCCGGAGGCGCTGGCCGCGGCACACTGCCGCTTCGAGCAGATACACCCATTCCTCGATGGCAACGGGAGAACGGGACGACTGGTGCTCAATCTGGTGCTCGTCCGATTCGGCTTCCCGCCAGCGATCATCTACAAGCGGGATCGCGATCGGTACCTGCGAGCGCTTCGCAAGGCTGACGACGGCGATCCTGGTCCGCTCGGCGCAATGCTCGCTCGATCGATGCTGGACAGCCTGTACAAGTTCGTCCTGCCCGCGGTGGCGGGTCCCGCCCGTCTCGTGCCGCTGGAAGCGCTGGCTTCGAGCGAGATCAGCGATGTAGCGCTGCGCGGCGCAGCGAATCGCGGACGGCTCCAGGCGACACGCGGCAGCGATGGCCGCTGGAGGAGCAGTCGTAGATGGGTCGACGACTACCTCGCATCGCGCTATCGACGCACACCGCGCTGAGCTCTCAGGTGAGGGCACCGGCGATGACGAGCTCGGCGACCTTGTCGGCGTCGTAGCCGAGGATGCCTTCGAGCACCTCCATGTTGTGCTCGCCGAACATCGGGCCGCCCCACAGCGGCCGGCCGGGCGTGCGTGACAGCTCGAAGTTGCTGTTCTCCACCCAGGTGTGGCCGTGCTTGGCGTGCGGCACCGACAGGAAGTGCTCGCGGGCGACGATCTGCGGGTCGGCCATGAGGTCTGCGGCGTCGCTCACGCGGTGGGCAGGCACGCCACGGGCTTGGAGCGCCGTCTCGATGTCGGCTGCTTCCCGAGGCTTCGTCCACGCGGTGATCGCGGCGTCGATGGTCTCAGCGTGCGCTCGACGATTGGCGGCATTGAAACCGCTCAAGTGCCCTGCTCTGTTTGCATCAGCGCTCAGCGTGTCCAGCGCCCGTGCCAGTTCGGCGTTGCCGGCCGCAGCCTCAGTGAGCAGCGCCGCCAGGGCGCCCCACTGCGCCTCGGTTTCGCAGGCGATCGCCACCCAGCGATCGTCGCCGGCTGCGGGATACACGCCGTGCGGGCACATGTGGCGGTCAGCGTTGCCGTTGCGACCAGCAGTGCGACCGTTGATCTCCTCGTCGGCGAACTCGGTTGCCAGGAAGTGCAACGCGCCTTCCATCTGGGCGAAGTCGATGTGCTGGCCGCGGCCGGTGCGGTCTCGCTCGGCCAGCGCAGACAGGATCAGCATCACGCCCAGCTTCGGCGAGATGTAGTCGGTGTAGGCGGTGAACGGCCCTGCCGGGATGCGGTCGGGCCAGCCGGTCACCGGGTAGAAGCCCGCGATGGCCGCAGCCATCGTGCCGAAGCCGGCGTACAGGCGCATCGGCCCGGTCTGGCCCATCAGGCAGCTCGAGAACATGACGAGCTCCGGGTTCACCTCGCGCAGCGCGTCGTAGGTGAGGCCCCAGTTCTCCATCGCCTTCGGCGAGAACGACTCGGTGAGCACGTCGCACCAGGCGACGAGGTCGAGAACCACCTCTCGCGATTCGGGCAGCGACAGGTCGAGCGTCAGGTCCATCTTCCCGGCGTTGATCGAGTGGAACTGCAGGGCGTTCTCCTGCCCGCCTTCCTCGCCGATGAACGGGTGGACGCCGCGCAGCACGTCGGGCTTCAGCTCGCTCTCGACCTTCACGACGGTGGCGCCGTAGTCGGCCAGCGTGCGCGTGGCGCCCGGCCCAGCCAGCGCCCACATGAAATCGAGGATCTTGATGTCGTCGAGCGGGCGCTCCATCTGCTGCCCCGCGGGTGCGGCCTCTGCCCGTGGGCGCGCGGTGATCGCCGGCGCGGCGGTGCCGTCGCTGCCGAGATAGAGCGCTGTGTGCTCCCCGAGGCTCGGTGCCGCCGGCAGGTCGGCCAGCGGGCCGGCAGTGGTCTTGGCGAGCGCACCGCAGAGTCGCACCGGCGCCGGGCCATCGGCACGCGGCATCTCCACCTGCTGCCAGTACTCGCGCACCTGCAGCTGGTCGAGAGCCAGCACGTCGGCGGTGGTGGTAATCGGCGCGATGAGCAGGTTGTCGGTCAGCGCCCGTTCCAGCAGCTCGGCTTTGGTCTTGCTGGACACAAACGCCGTCAATGCTTTGATGGCCTGATCGAAGGTGTCCATTGACTCGCGGCCCTCCACGATGGCCATGCCGAAGTCCACCCAGTCCTTGTCGCGCAGCTCAGGCTCGCAGAACCCCTCCTCGCAGGCCCAGCTCAGGATCCTGCTGGTGAACGGGGCGATCATCGGACCGAACAGGAACGTGACGGTCACGTAGCCGTCGGCGCACTCGTACACCCAGGGGATCAGGAAGCCGCCCAGGTTCACCGCGCCGGGGAGCCGCACCGGCACTTCGCCGCCGGTGAGCACCGCCATCATCTGGAATTGCGTGCAGTCCACGAACGACTGCTGGGCCGACGTGTCGACGTGCTGGCCCAGCCCGGAGGTCTGCCGTTCGTGCAGCGCCATGAGGATCGCGCCGGCGGTGTCCACCGCAGCGTTGTGCCAGGTCTGCGGCGGCCCGATGCGCACCGGTGCCCGGTCGCGGTCGCCCGTCAGCGACATCGTGCCGCTCGAAGCGGCGATGGTCAGGTCAGTAGCGGCCCAGGCGGTCTTGGGGCCCGTTTCGCCGAACGGCGTGATGGCCGCGGTCACCAGCTGCGGGCTCGCAGCGCGCAGCGCATCAAGGTCGACGTCGAACGCGCCGCACGAGATCACCGCATCACAGCCAGCGGCGAGCTCGGCAATCTGCGCCGTGTTCTCGACGACCACTGAGTGCTTGCCCCGGTTGTAGACGAGGAATTCGATAGCGCGCTCCGGGTCGGCTACATCGTCGACGTACGGACCACGGTGTCGGGTGCGGTGCCCGCTGGGCGGCTCGCAGAGCACCACCTCGGCGCCGAGCTGGGCCAGCAGCATTCCGGCGAGATGGCCCCGGTCGTCGGTCAGATCCAGTATCCGGTACCCATCCAGCACGTTGAAGCTCCCCCAGGTGTCGAAGATGGGCCGGCAGGGCCCGCCGAGTCCGGCAAACTCTGCCAGAAGCGCTCGCATTATGCGTGCGATGCGCGGCGGGCCGGCTGCATCCCTTCTTTCTCGTTGGCTGAATCACATCGCGCCCGAGTGCCAGAGCGTTACTTTGACGGCATGAAGATGCTTCGGACACAAGCGCGGCTGTTCCTGGTCCCGGCGGGACTGCGGCGGGCCAGCGGCTGGCGCATCGGGGCTGTCGCCATCGCAGCGACGCTGCTGCTCGCTGCATGCAGCGGCGACACGTCGACCGATGAGCCCGCGGCCGCGCCCGCAACCCAAGAACCAGCCGCCGCACCAGGCGCCACCGACGCTCTCGACGATGCTGCGGCCCCGAGCGGCGGCACGCTGGTGCTGGCGGTGGAGCAGTGGCCCGAGTGCACCAACCCCGTCACTTCGTGTGCCAATGCCACCTGGGCGATCTGGTCGGTGCTGATCCACTACCTGCCGAGGCTGATGGAGCTCGACCAGACCAACACCTACGTGGCATCCTCGCTGCTCGTCGAGGAGCCGACCGTTGCGAACGGCGGCCTCGTCACCGCAGGCGACGGCACCTTCGCGCTCACCTACCGCCTGAACCCTGAGGCGACATGGAGCGACGGCACGCCTATCACCAGCACCGACGTCTGGTTCACCTGGCGCGCCGGGCTCGACACCACCGGCACGCTCAACACGATCGGCCTCGATCTCATCACCGGCATCGACCATTCCGATCCCCACACGGCCGTCATCACGTTCAGCGAGCCGTATGCACCCTGGCCGACGCTGTTCGGCGGACTGCTGCCTGCGCACGAGCTGGGCCCAGACACCGACATCGCCGACAAGTGGAACGACGAGATCACGGTGTCGGGCGGGCCGTGGATCCAGGAGGAATGGAACCAGGAGCAGCACATCCTGGTGCCCAACCGCAGCTACTGGGATGCCGAGCGCATCCCGCTGGTGGACCGGGTGGTGATGGTGCCCCGCGAGGACACCGATTCCCAGCTGCTGGCGCTGCAGACCGGCGAAGCCATGGCGGCTTTCCCGCAGCCGTTCCCCGGTGCTCGCCAGCGCATCACCGGCGATCTGACGTACGAGGTCGCCGAGGGCACCTACATGGAGGGCCTCTGGATCAACCAGGACGCGCCCGACCGCCGCTTCGACATGACGCGCAACGTCCGCCAGGCCGTCGCCTATGCGCTCGACCGCGAACGCATCGCCGAAGTAGCGCTGGGCACGATCACTGCTGACCCGCCGGTCCTGCAGTGCGCCGGATGGAACCCCGGGTTCGGGCCGTGGTGCCAGGGCGACTTCGCCCGCTACAGCCAGGATGCGGCCAAGGTCGCCGAATTGCTGGAGGCCGAGGGCTGGACCCGGCCCGACCCCGACGGCCTGTGGGTGAACGCCGAAGGCGAAGAGCTGGTGCTGGCATGGAACACCGTCGCCGGCAACAACCGGCGCGAGGACGTGCAAGCGCTGGTCGTCGACATGACGGCACCGCTGGGGATCGGTTGGGAGATCATCAACTATGACCCCGGCGAGCTGTTCCAGAACCGGTTGCCTGTGCTGAACTTCGGCCCGGTTGCGCTGTTCGCGAACAGCACCAACCCCGATCCCTCCGTGGCCAATCTCTACGACATCGATGGCGTGCCCATCGAGGAGAACGAGTACACGGGCCAGAATTTCACGGCCTACCGCAGTCAGCAGGCCAGCGATCTGGCCTTCGCGATCGATGCCGAGGTGGACCCCGCAGCCCGCTTGGAGCTGGTTCACGAGCTGAGCCAGATTCTGGCCGCCGACGTGCCGTGGATCCCGCTGTACATGTTGCCCAACATGATCATCTGGGACCCCAACGCGGTGTCGGGACCGGGCGCCTATGTGTCGAGTCCCTACGGCGGGTTCTTCGACATCTTCGACTGGACCGTGAACCCCGAATGAACGCATAGCCCGTCGGCGGGCTGGCAGGCTCAGCATCGTGGCGCGCTACGTGCTGACACGGCTCGCGACGGCGATCCCGATCCTGCTGGCCATTTCATTCGCAGTGTTCTGGGCGGCGAATCAGATCTCGGATCCCACGGTCGCGTTCACGGTGAATCCTCGTATCGCGCCAGAGGACATCACCAAGTACCGCGAGCACCTCGGACTCGGCGATCCCATCCTGAGCCGGTACCTGCAGTGGCTCGGGGCGTTCGTGCAGGCCGATTTCGGCATCTCGCTGGTGCGCAACGGGGCGGAGGTATGGCCCATCGTGCGCACGGCGCTGGTGAACACGCTGGTGCTGGTGGGCTTGGCAGTCGTGCTCTCGCTGGCCGCAGGAATCGCGATCGGCGCGATCTCGGCCATCCGCCGCGGCACGTTCATCGACTACCTGGCCACCACGGTCTCCTTCTTGGGGATTTCCATCCCGGTGTTCTGGCTGGGCCTGATGCTGCAGCTGTTCTTCGGCCTGTACCTCGCGAACTGGCTGGGGATCGGTCCACCGCTGCTGCCCACAGCCGGGCTGTATTCGCCTGGCCAGCAGGGCTTCGACCTCGCAGACCGGCTGCGACACCTGGTGCTGCCCACGATGGCGCTGTCGCTGCAGCTCGTCGCCGTGTACAGCCGCTACATGCGGGCCAGCCTGCTCGACGTGATGAGCCTGGACCACGTTCGCGCTGCTCGTGGCCGAGGGCTGCCGGAGCGCACAGTGGTGGTTCGTCACGGTGTGCGCAACGCGCTGCTCCCCGTGACGGCGCAGGTCGCCACCGATGCCGGTCAGCTGGTGGGCGGGCTGGTGGTGACCGAGCTCGTGTTTCAGTACCCGGGCATGGGCCGGTTGTTCGTCGACGCCCTCTACGGCGGCGACTACCCGGTGCTGCTGGCCTCGGTGATGATCGTGGCGACGGCGGTCTTCCTAGTGAACCTCGCAGGCGATCTCTTCTATGGCGTCCTCGACCCCAGGATCCGGCGTGGCACTGGCTGAGGACCGGCTCGCAGAGCGTCCCGCGGCGGCGGCCTGGCGGCGCTTCGCCGCTCGCCGAGCGTCGGTCATGTCGCTCGTCGCACTCGTGATCATTGCTGCGGCGGTCGCAGGCGCCGATCTGATCGCCCCCTATGGGTCAGGACAGCAGCATCTCGACCATGTGCTGGCGCCCCCAGGGGGCGACTTCCTGCTCGGGACCGACACCTTGGGCCGGGATACGTTCAGCCAAGTGCTGTTCGCGGGCCGGATCTCGCTCGTCATCGGCCTGTCGGTGGCGTTCATCGCGTCACTGCTCGGCACGGCCGTCGGTGTGGTCGCCGGCTATCTGGGCGGACGCGTCGATGCGGTGCTGATGCGGTTCACGGACACGCTGCTGGCTCTGCCTCTGCTCATGATGATCATCCTGCTGGCGCGCATCTTGGGCGACAGCGCCGCTGATGTCGTGCTGGTGCTGTCGCTGCTGGGGTGGATGGCGCTGGCCCGCATCATCCGGGCGAAAACGCTGGCGCTGCGCGAGCAGGAGTTCGTTGCAGCCGCACGCTCGATGGGCGCAAGCACCACGCGGATCATGGTCCGCCACCTGCTGCCGAACCTGGTGGGCGAGATCTCTGTGGCGGTGTCGCTCGCGGTCGCCGGTGCGATTCTGGCCGAGTCAGTGCTGAGCTTCCTGGGCTTGGGGGTGAGTTCTGCTCACACGCCGACATGGGGCAACATGATCGGCGGCAATGAGGGCTTCATGACCGTCGAGCCCTGGCTGGTGTGGGCGCCTGGCTTGGCCATCGTCGTCATCGTCCTGTGCGTCAATTTCATCGGTGACGGCCTGCGTGACGCCTTCGATGTGCGCAGTGACGGGCGCAACTGACGGCCGCTCCGAGCACTGTCTTGGGGTGCAACTGGCGGGCACTGCCGATAGACAGCGGGCCGCAATTCCACCACTTGGGGCCGCATCTGTGCTGATGTGTAGCCCCAAGTCACTTCAGGAGAGGAACCCGATCGTGGCGAACAAGGCAGAGACCATCAGGGCGGTAGCCGACAAGGCAGGCGTGACCGCAAGCGACGCGGAGCAGACGCTGTCGGCGTTCTTTGATCTCGTGGCGGCGGAAGTCAAGGCCGGCGGCAAGGTGACCTGGCCGGGATTCGGCACCTTTTCCATGTCAGAGCGCGGTGCCCGCATGGGTCGCAACCCCCAGACCGGCGAGTCCATCGAGATCGGTCCGAGCCGCTCCCTCAAGCTGGCAACCGCTGCTGCCATGAAAAAGCAGCTGATGAGCTGAGCTGACGCTCAGTTCAGCGGCGCTGCCTGCGGCGCCACACCATCCCTTCGACGCATCGTCGCCATACAGATTCCCGACGTGAGAGCTATCGCAGCGATAGCCCAGTACGTCGCGCTGAAGTTGCCGGTTCGGTCGGCGAGCCAGCCGCTCGCGGCCGGGCCGATTACCGCAGCAGGGCCGTAGAACATCGTCATTGTCCCGAGGACGGCCGCGAATGTCCGGTCCGAGACGTGATCGCTGACGAACGTGGCGGTGAGCGATGGGAACGAGAATGACGCGCCGCCGAAGATCAGGAAGGCGATGACGACGATCGCGCCGCTGGGGATCCGCGCCGCCAAGATGGCGCCGGCCACGGCGCTGAGGGCCATGACTGTCGCCATGGTCGCGGGTCGTCCGATCCGGTCGCTGAGACGTCCGAACGCGAGCGCGCCCACGATCGAGCCCGCACCCATCACCGAGAAAGCGAGCGTTGCAGCCGTGCGGCTGAAGTCGTGATCACTCTCGAGCGCCCGGCCCAAGAAGTTCGCAAACGAGGACGTCATGTAGGCGAACCCGACGTATGCCGCGACGGCTCGCTTCCAGCCGTGGATCTGCCGCAGCGCTCCCAGTCCGCCGATGGCCGCGACCCGCTCGGTGCGCCGTGCCCGAACCAGCAGCCACAGCGCCAGCAACAGCACGACTGAGAGCGCCGCTTGGGCCAGCCAGATAGGGCGCCAGAGCGCATCGTCACCTACCAAGCGGCGCCAGACAGTCGTGGCGATGGGTACGCCGATCAGGGCGGCACCCATGGTGGCGGTGAGTGTCCCCAGCGCAGCTCCACGGCGAGACGCTGGCACGCCCTCGCTGGCGATGACCGGCGCGGTGAGCCAGATTCCGCCGCCGCCCAGCCCGGCGAGCGCGGTGCCGATCACGACGGCTGCCGGGCTCGACGCAGTGCCGATCACCGCGAGGCCCAAGGTGGACGTGACGATGCCGGCGCGCAGCAAGGTGAACGGCTCTATCCGACCGGCAGTGAACGTGACGATGACCACGCCGGCGAAGTAGGCGCCCATATTGGCCGAGCCGAGCGCGCCGATCAGCGTGTCGTTGAGCTCGAGATCGTCTGCCATTGCGGGCACCAGCAGCCCCACAGTGGCCCGCCCGAAGACGTGCGACACGACCCCGGAGAGAGCCACCAGCACCACCCGGCCCCATCGCACCTTCTCTCGCGAGGTGCTGTCCGCGACGGCAGCGGCGGGGGCGGAGGGCGGAACAGCGCTGTCACCAGATCCGCTTGGGCTTGCTGCAATCCGGCTCGGCGCAACCCCGAAGACGTCGGGCAGGCGGCCCATCTGCGGCTCTCGGCGAGGCTCAGTGCCCCGGCGTGAACCTGATCGGCAGCGTTGATGGCCCCCAGATGCCGTTGGACACCGGCTTCCATTCCACGTCGCCGTCGAGACGCAAATCCGGCATTCGCTTCGCGACGGCTTTGAGTGCCTCTTGCAGCTCGGCCCGTGCCAGGAACGCGCCGAGGCAGTAGTGGATGCCGCTGCCGAACGTCATGTGCGGCGCATTCGACCGGCGCGTGATATCGAAACGCATCGGCTGTTCGAACTGCGTCTCGTCATGGTTGGCGGCGGTGAAGCTGGGGAAGATCAGCGTGCTGGCCGGGAACTCGATGTCGCGGTACACGAGGCTCTCGCTGGCGTAGCGGGCGGTGCCCCGGATGGCGCCGAAGTGTCGCATGACTTCTTCGGCAGCCTGGGGTGCGAGCGACGGCTCGTCGCGCAGCAACCGGAGCTGGTCCGGGCAGCGAGCGAACAGCTCCACAGCGCAGGCGAGCTGATTGCGCGTGGTGTCGGTGCCGGCGAGCAGCACGGCGTTGGCAAGCGACTGCATCTCCTCGGTGGTCAGCCGGTCGCCTTCCTCTTCAGCGGCGATCAGGTCCGAGAGCAGGTCGTCGCGAGGCTCGGCTCGTCGCTCGGCGATGAGCTTGGACATGTAGGCGCCCATCTCGTCTTGCGCGGCCATGATCGTGTGCAGGTCGCGTGCCAGGTTGCCGTTGAACACCCGGAAGATGTCGGTGGCGAGGCGGCTGAACAGCTCCCAGTCGTCGCGGGGAGCGCCCAGCAGCTCGCAGATGATCGGGATGGGGTACGGCTCGCAGACCTCGGTGACGAAATCGCCGTGCCCGCGAGCACACAGCGGGTCGAGCAGTTCGTCGATGACCTCAGCCATGAAGGGGCGCAGCCGTTCGGCCGCCTTCGGAGTGAAGGCCGGCCCGACGAGCCGGCGCAGCCGCTGATGCTCGTCGCCTTCCATGCCCAGGATGTTCTGCCCGCTGCGACGGTTCCATTCGGCGTCGTCGACGCCCTGCATCTGGGCGATGAGGCCGATGGCGCTGAACCAGCGCTTGTCGCGCAGCATGGCGGTCACGTCAGCGTGACGGGTGATGACGTAGCCCAGCGGGGTGCGGGCGATCCAGCTGCGCTCAGCGAGCCCGATCAGCGCCTCTCGCCGCTCGTCCTCGCCTTCATCGCCTCCGAGGCCGACCTCAGGCATGTCGACGTCAGCAACAAGTGTGGCCATGGCCGAACCCTAACCAGAGCGGCTGCTGCGCCGAACAGAAGCCCCATGACATCGAGCTGAGGCTGACGCTGGTTGTCGATGCCGAGGTTGCGGGTGTGGGCACGAGGCCGAGCACAGTGCCATTTGGCAGCCGTACCATTCGCGCGATGAGCGATACAGCAGACAATGGGAACGGCACGGTTTCGGCAGAGCGGCACGGCGACGTGCTGCTGGTGCGGGTGGATGACGGCAAGGCCAATGCCTTTTCTGTGCCGATGCTCGCTGCGCTCGATGCCCAGATCGATACTGCCGAGGCCGACGATGAGATCGGGGCGATGGTCATCGCTGGCAATGATCGGGCGTTCTTCGCGGGCTTCGATCTCAACGTGATCCGCGGCGGTGACCGTGCTGCGATCGGCGAGCTCGTATCGGCAGGCGGGGCGATGGTGCGGAGGGCCTATGGCTCATCGGTGCCGGTGGTGGCGGCCTGCACCGGCCACGCGGTCGCCGCCGGAGCCTTGCTGCTGCTCGGGTGCGACCACCGTGTCGGACCCGACGCACAGGTCAAGATCGGCTTGAACGAGGTAGCGATCGCGCTGACGCTGCCCGACTGGGCCATGACCATTTCCAAGGAACGCCTGTCGCGCCGCCACCTGCAGCGCTGCGTGGCCAATGCACGCCTGCTGGACGGTAACGGGGCGGTCGAAGCTGGCTACCTGGACGAAGCCGTCAGCCCCGATGCCGTGGTCGACAGAGCGCTCGAGGTTGCTGCGGAGCTGGCGGAAACGCTCGACGCCGGCGCGTACGCCGGCACGGTGCGCGCGCTGCGCGGCGATGTCCTCGCTGCAATGGACGCTTCGGTTGAACGGGATCGGGCCGCCGCGGCCTGAGATAGAGATGACGGCCAGCGACATGGGGGCTGAGTGATGAAGGCAATCGTCTTCGACGAGCACGGCGACATCGACGTGCTGGCGTATCGCGATATCGACACGCCCGAGCTGCAACCCGGCGAAGCCCGGATTGCGGTGCGGGCCTGTTCGCTCAACTACCACGACGTATTCACCCGCCGGGGCATGCCCGGCATCAAGGTGCCGCTGCCGGGCATTCCCGGCTGCGATGCCGCCGGGCAGGTTGCCGAACTCGGTCCCGATGTCGAGGGGTGGTCGGTGGGCGACCGGGTGCTCGTGGACCCCGTGCGGTGGGACAGGGGCACCGGCAAGTTTTCGATGATCGGCGACACGCTGTGGGGTGCGTACGCCGAGTACGTCGTGGTGGCAGCGAGCCAGCTGATCCCGCTGCCCGATGACGTCTCCTACGAGGACGCTTCGTGCCTGCCGGTGGCCTACGGCACGGCACACCGGATGATGATCACCCGGGGCGAGGTCGGCCCCGGCGACGCTGTGTTGATCCTGGGTGCCAGCGGGGGAGTGGGCACCAGTGCCCTGCTGATCTCCAAGATGCGCGGTGCCAAGGTCATTGCTGCCGCAGGCACCGACGAGAAGTGCCAGCGCCTCGCCGATCTCGGCGCGGATGAGACCATCAACTACTCCGAGGTGGACATCGCCCGGTACTGCCGGGAGCAGACCGGCGGCCTGTTCGGCGGGGGCGGCTACGACGTGGTGGTCAACTTCACCGGCGGCGACACCTGGGCCCGCTCGCTGCGCTGCGTGCGCCAGGGCGGGCGCGTGCTCACCTGCGGAGCGACCGCGGGCTACGACCCGCCGACCGACCTGCGGTTCATCTGGACCGCCGAGATGGACATCCGGGGTTCCAACGGCTGGCAGCGCAGCGACCTCGACGAACTGTTGCGGATGGTGCAGGCCCGCGAGCTGGTGCCCGTCATCGATTCGCTGGTGCCGCTGCCTGACGGCGTGGAAGCGCATCGGGCCATGGAGGAGCGTCGCTTCTTCGGCAAGATCGTCATCACCGCAGACGCGCCGGTCTGAGCATCGCTGCCGTGCCCGACGACGGGAGTCCTCCGGCCGACGGTGGTGACGGCGAGGACATCGCCGTCATCGATTTCCGGTTCCGGCCCATCGGGGCGCGCAGCTGGACGCCCGAGACCACCTACCACTACCTCGAGCGGATGGGCCTCGAGCCGTGCCCCAGTTTCGAGGCCCAGTCGGTTGACCTGATGTTCACCGAGATGGATGAGGCCGGCATTGCGCTGGGCGTCATCGGCGTGCCCGGTCCGACGGACATCCGCGGGCTGGACCCCACCGGCTCGGCCGAGATCCGCCAGATTGTCTCGGAACATCCAGATCGGTTCGTGGGGTTCGGCTCGGTCGAGCCCAGCGACATCGGGGCCGCAGTGTCGGCCGTCGGAGAGCTAGCCCGCCAGGGCATGCGCGGCGTCACAGTCGATCCGTCCACCGCCCAGATCAGCCGCCGGTTCAACGATCGCGACCTCTACCCGATCTACGAGGAGGCGCAGCGCCTCGGGCTGATCGTGTCCACCACCATGAGCTGCCTGCTCGGGCCGTACCAAGACGACTGCCGCCCGGAATACGCCGACCACGTCGCCACCGACTTTCCCGGCCTCACCATCTCGATCCAGCACGGCGGTTGGCCGTACGTCCGCGAGACGCTCGGCGTGCTCTACAAGCAGCCCAATGTTGTCACCGTGCCCGGCCAATACGTCCACTACGGGTTCCCCGGCTCGGAGGATTACGTGACCGCGCTGACCCGCCAGCTTCCCGACCAGATCCTGTTCGGCAGCGTGTATCCCAACTGCGGCCCGCTCACCGACCTGCGACGCATCGTGGCTAGGTGGAAACTGCCGCCGCACATCGAGCGCAAGTACCTGCGCGACAACGCCGCCCGAGTCCTCGGCCTGTAGGACACGACTGCGCTCGGCTCCGGCCCGACCTCACTGCTGGGGTAATGCGAAGGCGACGAGCGCGGCATCTGTGCCTCGGCCGGTGGCGATGACGACGAGCTGCTGTCCTGATTGCGTCGTGTAGGTCATCGGGTTCGCGCTGGTCGGGAACGGCGTTGCGCCACGCCAGAGCTCGTCGCCTGTCGCACTGTCGAATGCGTAGAGGTACGGCTCGCCGCCGCCCACGAAGACCAGTCCGCCCCCGGTTGCCAGCGGCCCGGGATTGCCGACCCTGCCCAGCCGCTCCGGCAGCTCGACGCCATCGAGCAGCGGGTGGTTGCGGATCTCGTCACTGCCTTCGCCGAAGGGCACCTTCCATGCGATCTCGCCCTCGTCGAGGTCGATTGCCACCAGATGCGCCCAGGGCGGCTTGGTGAGCGGGATCGGGCCGAGCCCGCTTTCGGGCGTCTCCACAGCGCCCGGCCCGCCGGCTTCGGCGAACATGACGCGAATGGCGCCGTAGGGGCAGTTGTTGCTGTAGGCGGCGTCGACACGGGGGTCGTCGCCTCGGTTCTCGCAGACCTGGTTGGTGTCGGCGTCTTCGGATGTGCGTACGTACAGCATCCCGGTATCGGGGTCGAACGCTGCTCCTCCCCAGTTCGCGCCACCGCTGCCGCCCGGGCGCTGCAGGGTCCCCTGCAGGCTCGGCGGGGTGAACAGCGGACCCAGCCGGAACCGCTGCATCTCGGCCACCGCGAGCGCGTGGATCTCCGGCGTCAGATCGTTCGCATCGTCCAGCGACGCACCCTGGTGAGCGAACGGCGGGGGCTTCGATGGGAACGGCTGGGTGGGATACAGCACTTCGCCGGGGACATCGGTGAAGGTGTCGACCGCGCGTTCGGTGATCGGCCACACGGGCTCGCCGGTCTCCCGGTCGAACACGTAGGTGAACCCCTGCTTGGAGACCTGCGCCACGGCGTCGATCTCGCGCCCGTCCACGGTGATCGTCACCAGGTTCGGTGCGGCAGAGAGGTCGTAGTCCCACACCCCGTGATGCACTGTTTGGAAGTGCCACTGCCGTTCGCCGGTGCGCGCATCGAGTGCCACCAGCGACTCGGCGAACAGGTTCGCCCCCTTGCGACGACCTCCCCAGTAGTCGCTGCTCGGCGTGCTCGTCGGCACGTACAGCAGCCCCCGCTCGGCATCGAGCGACATCAGCCCCCACACGTTGGCGTGGCCGGTGTAACGCCACGACTCGTCCTCCCAGGTGTCCGCCCCGAGGTCGTCGCTCGACTGCGGGACGGTGAAAAACACCCAGCGCCGCTCACCGGTCCGCACGTCGAATGCCTGCACTGTGCCGGGCGGATCGAACTCGCGCTGCACTCCGTCGGGTACCCGGCTCCCGACGATCACGAGATCTTCGAACACCACCGGGGGAGACGTCTGGTCGAACTCGAAGCGCGTGACCTCACGGCCGTGTCCCTCG
The DNA here is from genome assembly GCF_028283155.1 of Candidatus Poriferisodalis multihospitum. Classification (NCBI taxonomy): domain Bacteria; kingdom Bacillati; phylum Actinomycetota; class Acidimicrobiia; order Acidimicrobiales; family Candidatus Poriferisodalaceae; genus Candidatus Poriferisodalis; species Candidatus Poriferisodalis multihospitum. The sequence continues at coordinate 27,183 of NZ_JAPYOK010000031.1, forward strand.
GTCAGCACAGCGCTGCCACCGACGCCGAAGTCGGCGTCCAGATCACCAGTTGCGGCGTCGATCGCATACAGCCGGTCGCGGCTATTGAGGAAGATGCGTTCGCTGTCCCCGTCGCTCCAGTAGGCGATGCCGCGATGCTTGAACCCGGTCGGCCCGGCGCCGACCGGTCCGCCCTCGTAGGCCTTCGGATCGAACGTCCAGAGTTCAGCGCCCGTCTCGGCATCGAGGGCCGCCACCCGCGTGTACATCGTGGACAGGTAGAGAACGCCATCGACCATGACCGGAGTGGCCTGGAACGGACCCGGCCGCGTCTCGTATTCGGGGAGCGGTCTCTCGCCGGGTTCCCACGTCCAGGCGATCTCCAACTTGCCGACGTTGTCGACCGTGATCTGATCGGCGGTGGAGTACTTGGTGTGCGCCTGATCAGATCCGACGAACGGCCAGCCGGTTGCGGATGGTTCCTGCCCGCATGCGACTGCGCCCAGAACCAAAGCGGAGGCGACAAGCAGGGTCTTCACGGCACCCGCTCGACTTCGACGGTCACGATGTCGATGCCCGAGTACTTCCGGTGGCGCACCGTCGAGGCGAAGTGACGCAGTAGGCGTAGCGAAATCGTGTGCTCTTCGGTTGCAGGGGCACGCTCACTCACAAACGTGAGTCGGTCTTCGAGATTCTGGGCATCGGCTGACGTGCGCAGTTGCGGTTCGATGCTGGTCGCCGACGGCCGTGCAATGACGACCAACCGTGACCGAGACCGGTCCTCGCCGGACTCGCTCTCCTCCATGAGGCTCAGCAGCGATTCCTCGCCCACCAGCCTGAGCCGGTTCGCCGCCACCTCATCCCAGCCCGAACCCTCCGCGATCTCGACCAGGAAGCTGTCGACCTGCGGCAGTGCCTCTGCGTTCAATGCCGTTTCAAGGCGGCGACGCTTCCGGCCGCTCGACTCGATGTAAACCGTCAGCGAGATCGCGATCAGCGTGCCGACCATCATGCCGTTGCTGAGCAGCGTCCCCCAGGCGCCGCCGATGACAGTGCCGATCACATCAGAGCCCTGCAGCCCTACGCCGACCGCGACGGCGACTCCGATCACTACGGCTTTCTGGGGTTGGAGGCCGTCCTACAGCACGGAGCGGAGCCCCTCCACGAACAGCAGCCCCATGATGATGAGCAAGTAGCCCGAAGCCACCGCACCGGGAACGGTCAGCAGGACGGCGGTCAGCTTCGGTGTCAGCACCAGAGCGATGAGGATGGCACCGATGCAGTACCCGACCCTGCGAGAGGCCACGCCGGTGAACTGTGCGAAGGAGATCGACGTTGCATCCATGGTTCCGATGGACAGCGTTCCTGCCAGCCCGCCGACGAGCGAGCCCACGCCCACGGTGTTGACCGTGCCCTGCACGAGGCGGTAGTCGGCCGCGCCTGGGTTCCGCAGTGACACCCGCTGGATCACGACGCCGGTGGTCATCGCCTTGATGGTGACGGCCAGCGAGACGACCACGAACAGCGGCAGCAGCGCCCAGAACTCGGCGCCGGGGGTCAGGTCGAGCCCGGGAAACTCCGGCTCCGGCACTGCGAACCACGCAGCGGTGCCGACGTCTGCAGAGTCATACAACCCGAACAGGCCGGCAGCAATGGCCGCAGCGACGATTGCAATGATCGGCGACCACAGCCGGAGAAGCCCCTTGGCACGCAATGCCAGCATCGCCGCAACCAGAACTGCGATAAGCGCGACGACAGGCGCCGCGATGGCCGGGGCGTCCGGGGATGTCGTGCCGACGCGCTCGACGACAACCTGCATGACCCCGATCGCGATCAGCATGATGACCACACCCGAAACCGTGGGCGTGATGATCCGGCTCAGGCGATGCAGCCACTTGGCCAAGGCGATCTGGAACAAGGCGGTCACGACAACCAGGGACGCCAGCGTCTGCGGTCCGGCACTGTTCACCGCCAGGATCGCAACAGCCAAGTAGCTCGGCGAGGTGGCCATCAGCACGTTGTGACCGCCGCCGAGCGGTCCGAGACGGGCGGCTGAGATCACGGTCGCGATGCCGCAGACGAGGATCGCCGCCATCACTGCCCACGTCGCCTGGCGGGCGCTGAGACTCGTCGACTGCACGAACAGCGACATGGTCAGCACCGTGGGTGCAAGGGCGATTACGACGCCCTGGATGCCCATCCCCAACGACAGCGCAAACGAGCACTTCTCGTCCGGTTCGTAGGTGATGCCCTCGCCTGATGCAGATGCGGCCATGGAGACCCGGGGGCGAAGCTCGACGGCCGTTACACCGAGCAGGCGAAGTCGCGCAGTGCGGCAGCGGTCGCCCCGTACACCTCGGGCATGGCGGTGCGGAAGATGACATCGCCTGCGTGGCAGGTGCCGTTGATCGTTCGGGCCTGCGCGCTGTTGCCGGCCGCAAGCAGCTTGTGGTAGTAGGCGAGGCCCTCGTCGCGCAGCGGGTCCAGCTCGTTCACCGAGATGACGTGCGGCGGCAGGCCGGCGAGATCGTCGGCCGTGGCGTGCAGCGGCCAGGCCAGCGGGTTGGTCCGGTCTGGTCCGCCCAGGTCGTACGCCTTGGCGATGCCGCCCATGTTCTCGCAGTCCAGGAAGTACTGGTTGTTCTCAGTCAACGACGGCAGATCCGCAGGCGGGTCGGCATAGGCCCCCGAGATATAGGGACACTGCGCAAACACTCCGTCGATGATGTCGAGATACCCCTCTCGCTTGGCCTTCAGCGTGGTGGCCAGCGACAGATTCCCGCCGCCCGACTCGCCCGAGACGGTGATCGTGGAAACGCCGAGGGCGTCCTTGTTGGCGGCCACCCACTGCAGGCCCGACGCGCAGTCGTTCAGACCGGCCGGGAATGGGTGCTTGCCGAGCTTGCCGCCGCCGTTGCGGAACTCCACGCCCACCGCGACTAGCCCCCGCGACGCCAGTTCATTCCGCCACGCGACAAACGACATGCCGGCCGCCGACAGCAGCACCATGCCGCCGCCGTGGATGTGGTACACGCACGGCATTGGGCCGTCGGCCTTCGCCGGGCGGTGGATGAACAGCGTGATGTCGTTGTCGTCGACCCCGCTGATGACTTCAGTGCTCGCCACCACGCCGTCGGGGGGCGTCAGATCGGCGAAGAGCGCGTCGAAGAGCATCTCGAAGCCTGGCTCGGCCTCATCGACCCAGGCGTACAGCTCCTCCATCGACGAGTCCGCGGTGGCCGTCGCAGGCTCGCCGTGCCCGTCGAGACCCATTGCTGCCAGCACGGCCACCATGCGCGGATCAGCGCGCGGATCGGTGCCGAGCGTCATATCCGGGTCGCCGAGCCGTCCAGGCCGGTGTACCTCTGCTGCAGCCATGCGGGTTCCTTCCGTTCGCTGGACGGTTCCCTGCCGTCCCATCGCGCCGCCGACAGTAGCCCCGCCGCGCGACACCGGGTGAAGGGCACTTGATCCCCCGGCGGCTGCCGTCAGTCGGCGATCGCTGTGTTGAGCGAAGATGCCGATATGTAGTTGTTCTTATTACTATGGCCGGATGACCGATCATCCCTTCGACAACGACTTCGGCATCACCAGTGCGCAGAAAGAGCAGTTCTCGCGGGACGGCTTCGTCAAGCTCGAAGGATTCCTGAACTCCAGCGTGGTCGACATGCTGCTCGATCAGGTCGACGCCGAATCGAGCCGCGGCGCCGGCGATGCTCCCCCGCCCAAGCCGGGCCGCCGGTTCAGCAACATGCAGCACTTCCTGGCGACCGACAAGAAGGAAGTCTTCGGACTGATCCAGCGTCCCTACTTCCAGCGGGGCTTGACGGAGCTGGCCGGGCGCGACCTCTTTCTCACCTACGACTTGTCCTTCGAGATCTCCAAGAGCGTTGACAAGGGGTTGCCGTGGCACGCCGGCGTGTCGACGTTCGGACTCCACTACGCCGAAGACTTCGGGTGCACGCTCTGGGCGCCGCTGCACCCCATCGACACGAACGGCCAGCGCGGCGGCATCGCTTGCGTTCCGCTCCATGTGCTGTCGGCCGAATTCGTCCACACGACGGACTTGGCACTCGTCGAGGTGATCAGGGCCAGGGAGCGGGCCGGGAGAAGGACGAGCCCGCAGGAATACCGCGATCTCAGGAACGAGCTACTGAATTCCCCGGTGATGGACGAGCTCTGTAATGTCCACATGGTCGAATACGACTTTGCTCCCGGCGATGCGCTGCTGTTCACCAAGAACGTCGTGCACCGCAGCATCGTGCTCGGCGAGGGCGAACTCCCGCGTCGCGCTGCGTACGCAATGCGCTTCATCGACGCGGCGTCGCGCTACGACATGAACCGGGCGCAGACCCTCCACTTCCCCAGCGAGCAGTACGGGGAGGGACTGTTCCCCTACCGGCAGATCACGAGCGACTACGTCGAGATCGGCAAAGCCGGGGCGAAGGACGGCGACCTTGTCTCGCAATGCGCCTACTTCAGCGACCGCGACCTCAGGATGGTCGTGGGCGCATGAGTTCTGATCGCAGAATCGGCTGGTAGCCCCTGACGGCCTTGCCTACTCGGGTTCGGCCAACGGGGGAGGGCGTTCGCGATCTGGTTCGTCGACGAGCAAGCGCCGTGTGATGTCCTGGGCTTCGTCGAGCGTTCCGACCAGATGCTCGGACGGGATGCGACGCAGTGCATTCAGCGACGTGAGCGTGGCAGCGGGTGCGCCGTCGAGCGCCAGCACGATGCAGCGGACCTCGTTTTCCGTCGCTGTGTCGATGAGCTGTTCGATGACCAGCGCGGCGCTGTCGTCGATGTGTTCAGTTTCGGAGAAGTCCAGAATCACCACCTGATGGCCCACGATGTCATCGCCGATGGTGCGGATGAGCTTGCTCGAGGAAGCCACGGTGAAGCTGCCGCGCAGCTTCACAATTCCCGTGCGGGCGGAATACGGGCTGATGCCGTAGGACTCTGCGCTGTGCTCGTGCAGGAAGATCTGGTCGAGCAGGGGCACCGAGACGACGCTGTCGAGCTGGAGGCGCTCGAACTGGCGGGCGCCGATCATGCCCGCCACGATCAATCCCACGGCCACGGCCGTCACTAGGTCCACGAAGATCGTGATGCCAAGCGTCGTCAGCATGATCAGCAGGTGCTCGCGCTGCACACGCCGAAGCCGCGCCAAGAACCGCCAGTCGATGAGCTGCCAGCCGGTTACGGCCAGTATTCCTGCCAGCGCGGCGTGCGGCACGTAGGCGAGTAGCGGCGCCAATCCCAGCACGAGCACCAGGAGCGTGAGCGAGCGAACGATGGGCGAGATCGGGGTACGGGCGCCCATCCGCCACGCCAGGATCGACGAGAGGAAGGTCGGGCTCCCCGGCAAGCCGCCGATGAGGCCGGACGCGACATTGCCGATGCCGGTGCCGAGCAAACCCTTGTCGGGGTCGAGCTGAGTGCGGGTCTGTGCATCCACTGCCAAGGCACCCAGCAGGCCTCGCACCGTGCTGAGCAGGGCGATGGTCAGCGCCGGCACTACGGCGCCTGCCAAAAAGCTCAGCGAGAGCTCGGGGCGCTGCAGGTCGGGCAGGGACCGCGGAATGCCTTCGAGCGTCGGCACGTCGCTCAGCCCGACGATGTTCAGGAGGGTGCCGGCCAGCAGCGCTGCAACCATGGCGGGCAGGAACCTGCGGAGTCGCTTGGGCCACAGCAATGAGACGGCCAGCGCAACCAAGCCGATGATCAACGCGCTCCCGTTCAGCGCTTCCAGCGCGTCAGGCCACTTCTGGATTGCGTTCAGGGGCTTGGTGATCTTGACCGGTTCCCCCATGAACGTGTTGACCATGGAGAGCACCATCATCACGCCGATTCCCGACGTGAATCCGGCGATCACCGAATACGGCGTATAGGTGACGTAACTGCCGATGCGCAGCACACTCAAGACGAGCTGGATGACGCCGGCCAGGATCACGACCGTGAACGCTTCGGCGGGAGACTCGGCGTGCGTGGCCACGACCGCAGCCATGGCCACCGCCAAGACGGCGCTCACTGATCCCATCTGTGGCCGCGACCGTTCGAAGATGCCCACAAACAAGCCCACGGCGAGCGCGCCGTAGATGCCGCTCGCAGCGCCGAGCCCCGACACGACGCCGAACGTCGCAGCGGGCGTGATGGAAACTGCCGCCGCGGTGACACCGCCCGAGACGTCCCCACGGAGTGTGTGAAGGTCGTAGCTCATAGGAGAGAAGCCGGAATCCCTCGTTCGAGGATCCGATAGCCGACGCTATTGCACCGTGGTCACCGGCACCGAGGTCAGATCACCAGTCAGATTGCTACTGGTCGGCCGTGATGACAACAAGCAGCTCGCCGTTGTCGACCTGGTCGCCGACGTGGGCCCGAACTTCGGCCACCTCGCCGTCAGCCGGTGCGGTGATCTGATGTTCCATCTTCATGGCCTCCATCAGCACCAGCACCTGGCCGGCGGTCACCCGGTCGCCGGGCTGCACATCGACCATCAGCACTTTGCCGGGCATCGGAGCGACCAAGCCGCCTTCGACTGCCTCGGCATCGGGATCGGGGAATCGGGACCGTTCCCGCAGAGTCGCTGAACCCGTGAGCGGCCCGGTCACGTACCAGTTGTGGCCGCGCCTGCTGACCTGCCAGGTGCCCCGCATGCTGCCTGTCTCGACATCGAGCTCCGCGTCGAACTCCTCAGCGGGCGGTGCGTCGGTTGCCCCGCCGCCGGCGTCGATTCGGATGTGGTCGTCGGCGATGGCGTGGATCTGGATCGAGTGGGGCCGAACGACGAATTCGCTGGCCTCTGGCAGAACGCCCTCGTCGCTGTCGTCAGGAGGGGCGTACGGCGCGTCCGCCCGCAGCGGGGCGACTCGAAGCCGGTAGCTGCCGTCTCGTTGCCGCCGGTAGGTCACGCTCACATCCGCATCGCCTGCGGACGGATCGAGCGCTGTCAGCGGCAGCACCTCGTCGGGCATCACGCTGTTTCGGTAACCGGAGCTCATGAAGCTCAGTGCGGTCGCCTGAGACCGATTGCGAGCCTGCGAGACCAACGCCACCGCCGATGCCGCCGCGTGAAGGAACTGGCCTCGGTACGGCGGCGAGTCGCTCGCGAGCCCGGTTCGCTCGATGAAATCCGTCGTGGTGTCGCCGGCCAAGAACTCATCGCTGCGCAGCACCGCCGACAGGAAGTCACGATTGGTGACCACGCCACCCAATCGTGTGCGGTCGAGTGCCGACGCCAGTCCGAGCGCGGCCTCTGTGCGCGTCGGTGCCGCCATGACCACCTTGGCCAGCATCGGGTCGAACTCGGTGCCGACCACCGACCCCACCTCGATACCGGAATCGAAACGCGCCTGCGGATCGCGCGCCGGCGCCCACAATTCGACCGTGCCGGTGGCGGGCAGGAAACCGCTGGCGGGATCCTCCGCGTACAGGCGAGCTTCGGTGGCATGCCCGCGGATGGTCAGATCGTCCTGGCCATAGCCCAGCGGCTCTCCGGCAGCGACGCGGATCTGCTCCCGGACCAGGTCGAGGCCCGTGATCTCCTCGGTGACCGGATGCTCGACTTGCAGACGAGTGTTGACCTCGAGGAACCAGAACTCGGCGTCGTCGCCGCTGCCCTCGAGCAGGAACTCGACGGTGCCAGCCGAGTGGTAGCCGATCTTGCGAACGGCCGCGACGGCCGCGGCGCCCATGCGGTCGCGCAGAGCAGGCGTCACGGCGGGAGACGGTGCCTCCTCGATGACCTTCTGATGGCGCCGCTGGATGGAGCATTCCCGCTCGAAACAGTGCACGAGGTTGCCGTGAGTGTCACCGAGCACCTGGATCTCTACGTGGCGCGGCGCAGGCAGGTAGCGCTCCAAGAACACCGTGTCGTCGCCGAATGCTCCGGCGGCCTCGCGCCGGGCAGCTGCGACAGCGTCGGCGAGGGTGTCGGGGGCGTCGACGATGCGCATGCCTTTGCCGCCGCCGCCCGCCGATGCCTTGACCAGCAGGGGGTAGCCGACCTCGGCGCCGGCGGCAATCAGATCATCACCCGACATCGAGTCAGCCACCGGCACCGACGGCAGCGTCGGCACGCCGGCAGCGGTCATCGATTCCTTGGCGGCCAGCTTGTCGCCCATGGCCGCAATGGCCGTCGGCGCAGGCCCCACCCAGATCAGCCCGGCGTCGATCACCGCCTGGGCGAAGTCGGCGTTCTCGGACAGGAAGCCGTAGCCCGGGTGCACGGCATCTGCGGCACTGTTCTCGGCCGCGGCGATCACCTTGTCGATCGACAGATATGAATCGACCGCCGTGCGGCCGCCGAGCGGCACGGACAGGTCGGCGTCGGTAACGAACGGTGCCTCGGCGTCACCCTCGGCATAGACGGCAACTGTGGAGATGCCCATCGAATGTGCAGTGCGGAACACCCGGCGGGCGATCTCGCCGCGGTTGGCCACGAGCAGGCGCCGGATCGGTCGAAGCTCAGAATCGGTCATTCCCAGTGGCCCTTACATCCGGAAGACGCCGAACCCGTCGGCGCCCTTCACCACGTTGGTGTGACATGCAGACAGCGACATCGCGATCACGTCCCGCGTATCGCGCGGGTCGATGACGCCGTCATCGGTGACGCGCCCACTGGCGTAGGGGGCCAGCGACTTCAGCTCGTGATAGTGCTCCACCTGCTCGGTGATCTTGCGGTCGGCTTCCTCGTCGAACTCGATGCCACGGCGCATCGCCTGGCCCCGCCGCACGATCGACATGACGCCCGCGATCTGCTTGGGCCCCATGATCGCGATCTTGGCTGTCGGCCACAGGTAGGTGAAGCGGGTGTTGAACGCCCGACCCGACATGCCGTAGTTCCCCGCGCCATAGCTGTTGCCCAGGATGACCGTGATGTGGGGCACCATCGAATTGGACACGGCGTTGATCATCTTCGAGCCGTTCTTGACGATCCCGCCCTGCTCGAAGTCCTTGCCGACCATGTAGCCGGTGATGTTCTGCAGGAACACCAGCGGGATGTCCTGCTGGTTGCAGAGCTGGATGAACTGGGTGGCCTTCTCTGAGCTGTCGCTGAACAGCGGGCCGTTGTTGCCCAGGATCCCCACGGGGAAGCCGTGCACCGACGCCCAGCCGCAGATGAGCGTGGTGCCGTAGCGGGCCTTGAACTCCTCGAAGCGGGAGCCGTCGGTGATGCGGGCGATCACCTCGCGGCAGTCGATCATGGCCTGCAGGTCCCGCGGCATCAGCCCGAGGAGCTCCTCGGGATCGTGCACCGGTGGATCGGCGGGCATGGTGGGACCCGGGCCCAGCTTTCGCCAGTTCAGGTGCGCCACAACCTCCCGGCAGATGCGCAGCGCATCGGCTTCGTCCTCGGCGAGGTAGTCCGCGAGACCTGAGATCTCGGCGTGCATCTGCGCCCCGCCGAGCGTCTCGTCGTCGGAGTCTTCGCCGGTGGCCATCTTCACCAGCGGGGGTCCGCCCAGGAAGACCTTGGACTGGTTGCGGATGAAGATGTTGTAGTCGCTCATGCCGGGCTGGTAAGCACCCCCGGCGGTGGAGCTGCCGAACACCACCGAGATCGAGGGGATCTTCATCTTCGACAGCTCGGTCACGTCATAGAACAGCCGGCCGGATTCGGCGAAGTGGCTCTCCTGCTCGAGCATCTGGCGCTCAGGGTCGTCGTCGCCGCGCAGGTCGCCGCCCGCCGACTCCACGAACTGGATGTAGGGCATGCGATTGTCGCGGCAGATCTCGATGGCCCGCATGATCTTGCGGCCCGCGAACACCGTGATGGCCCCGCCGAGCACGGTGGGGTCATTGCCCTCGATCATGCACTCGACGCCGTTCACGACGCCGATCCCCATCACCAACCCGCCGCCGACGGCGTAGTTCGAGCAGTAGCCGGCTAGCGAGCTGATCTCGAAGAACGGCGAGTCGCGGTCGAGCACCATGGCAATGCGTTCGCGCACGGGCATCTTGTCGCGGCTGCGCATGCGTGCCATAGCCCGCGGTCCGCCGCCGGCCGCAGCCTGCTGCTGCAGCTCGTCGAGCTCTGCGAGCTGCTCGCGCATGTCGTCGCAGTTCTGGGTGAACCACTCGGCGGAGGTGTCGATGTGGGATCGCAGTACTGGCATGTGACTCCCGCGTAACGGCCGTGCGCACGTTCTGTGCCGCCAGCCCGGTCGAAGCTACGGCGCGAACGCCCGAAGTCTGCATGACGCGCTAGGCGAATGCTCGCTGTGTCGGCCTGACGATCATCAGCCGCCGCCAATAGCATCCCGGCCGTGGCTGACTCGGGTGCCTGGCCGATCGAAACGCACATACTCCATCGGCGCGATGTCGATCGCAGCTACCAAGTGTGGGTGGCGCTGCCCATGGGCTACCGGCCCGACGCCTCCAACCCCTACCCGCTCGTCGTCTGCTGTGACGCACCCTGGACGTTCGGCACCGCAGTGGACACCACCCGGATCCTGTCGATGTCCAGGGAGACGCCGCGCTGCGTCGTCGCCGGCATCGCGCACGACACCGCCGACATGCGCGAGATGCTCGATCTGCGGGCTGTCGACTACACGGTGACGCCGGCCGAGGCCCCCCCGATGACCGGCATCCGGGCACCCGCCGCCGAGACAGGTCAGGCCGAGCCGTTCCGCCAGTGGCTCGCGGGCGACGTGATGCCGCATCTGTACGACCGCTACCACGTCGGCGAGCCGACCTATGTGGGCCACTCGTTCACGGCGCTGTTCGGACTGCATGTGCTGTTCAACGCACCCGACATGTTTGCTCGCTACCTGCTGGCCAGCCCGTCGGTGTGGTGGGATGTCTTCCCGGATGAGAACCACAACACGGTGGTCGGACCGGCCGTGAGCCGGGGCCTGCGGGTGCTCTACGCCGACTGAGGGGTTTCTGACGCTCTAAGTTCGCGTGATCGCGAGCGGGAACGCAGAAGGCGACGGGGGATGGCGCGCGTAGCACCAGGAGCCGAGGACACTGACGCGACTGACGACCTAGCCGTCAGCCGTCTGGCGCGCCTGATGCGCCCCTTCGTGGGCGTTGCTGTGCCCGCGTTCGCTGCGGTCGCCGCCCTGCTGGTGGGCGCTGTCATGCTGCTCTCCTTCGGCGCAAACCCCTTGGTGGCCTACGGCGAGCTGGTCACGGGCGCCTTCGGCAGTGCCGACAACCTCGCAGACACCGCCGTGCGGGCAATGCCACTTGCCCTCGTCGGTGTCGGCATCTGCATCGCATTCCGCACCGACGTCATCAACATCGGCGGCGAAGGTCAGATCATCCTGGGCGCGATCACCGCCACAGTCACTTCGATGGCCTTCGACGACGTGCCGCGGGTGTTGCTCGTGCCCATGGTGATCGTCGCGGGGGCGATCGGCGGCGGCTTCTGGGGTGCGATTCCCGGTGCGCTCAAGGCCTATGCGGGTGTCAACGAGATCTTGTCCACGATCATGATGAACCTCGTTGCGTTCCACTTCCTGAGCTTCCTGCTCCAGGATCTCCTGATCGAGCCTGGCGCCATCAAGATCCAGCAGACACGCCGGCTCAGCCCCAACGCCGACTTGCCGCTGCTCCCCGGCGGAACCCGGCTGCACATCGGCGTGCTCATCGCGATCCTGGTCGCAGTGTTGGGCTACCTCCTGCTGTTCCGCAGCGCGCTCGGCATGCGATTGCGGGCTGTCGGCCACAACCCCGATGCATCTCAATACGCCGGCATGGCGGTCAAGAAGAGCGTCACCCAGGCGCTGGCGTTCAGCGGGGCCTGCTGCGGTATTGCCGGAGCGGTGTTGGTGTTCGGCAGCGAATCGCACCGGCTCATCGGTGAAGGCGGCGCAGCGGCGTTCACACAGAACGCCGGCTTCAACGGCATCGTGGCGGCACTGTTCGGTGCGCTCCATCCGATCTTCACGGTGCCTGCGTCGTTCCTGTTCGGGGGAATGCTCACCGGCGGCAGCGACATGCAACGGGCAGTTCAAGTGCCTGCAGCCCTGGTGGTAGCGCTGAACGGCGTCGTGGTGGTGTTCGTGGTGGGGAGCCTGCGACTGCGTGACCGGCTGAGGACCTGGGTGGGCGAGGTCTCGAGCTACGGAGGCCGGGCATGAGCGACTTCTTCACCGTGAGCGTGCTCGTCGCCACTCTGGCGTCCGGCATCCGGCTGGCAACGCCATTCCTGCTGTCGGCACTGGGCGAGACCATCGGTCAACGAGCCGGCGTGCTGAATCTGGGCGTCGAAGGCGTGATGCTCATCGGCGCGTATGCCGCCTACATCACGGCGCTGCGAACCGGCAGTGTCGTCGCTGGCGTGATTGCGGCCATGGCCGCCGGGGCGGCGATGGGCGTCGTGTACGCCTTCATCACGGTGGTCATGCATGCCACCCAGGGCATCAGCGGTATCGGCATCTTCCTGTTCGGTCTCGGCTTCACCGATCTGCTCTTCCGCCAGCAAGTCGGCACCCCGGTGCCGATCGACGGCCTGCGGGGCCTCGACATGGGCGGGCTCTCGGACCTGCCGATAGTGGGGGAGCTGCTGTTCAGCCACAACATGCTCACCTACGTCGCGTTCGCCCTGGTCCCGGTGGTGTGGTTCGCGATGAATCGGACCACGTTCGGCCTGAACGTGCGGGCCGTGGGCGAGACGCCTGAAGCGGCTGACACGCTGGGCGTGCGCGTCAACGTGGTGCGTACACAGGCCATCATCATCGGCAACGTCATGGCGGGCCTCGCGGGCGGCACCTTGGCTCTCGATGTCGGCATCTTCCAGCAGAACCTCACCTCGGGGCAGGGGTTCATCGCCGTGGCGCTCGTGTACTTCGGGGCCTGGCGCTCGAGCGGGGTGATGGCTGGGGCGCTGCTGTTCGGCGTCGTGTCGTCGACCGTGCTGCAGCTCAAGACGCTCGGCATCATCGTCGGCGCCAATTCGACCATTGCTGCGATGGCGCCCGCGATCCTGACCATCGTGGTGCTCGTGCTCGTCAGCCGTCGCATCGGGGCGCCGTCCGCTCTGACGGTTCCGTTCGAACGAGACAATTGACGGCCCGTACCCCGTACCAGACAGCCGCATGGGGTCCGAAGGGCTGTGCGGGCACGGGAGCACAGCGCCCATTCGGGGTCGCCTAGCATCGCCTGCAGGCTGGGGGCTCCGCCGAGCCGCGCTGTACTGCCGCGAACAGATCCGGCATGAGCCCGAGACACGGCCGATCCGGGAGGGATCACATGTTCAGAAACACCACACGCAGGTCGCTCGCAGCCAAGCTCGTAGCGGTCGCCGCAGTCGTACTGCTGCTCGCTGCGGGCTGCACCGGCGCCGAAGAGGAAGACGCAGGTCCGATCCGGATTGCCATCGTCGCGCCGAGCGCCAGCAACGACTTGGCATTCACGCAGAGCATGGTCGATGCAGTGAACGCGGTCGGCGAGACGCGCGAGATCGAAGTCGCGGTGACCGACGGCACATTCATCGTGGAGGAGGCCGCTGCGGCGATCCGGGGTTATGCCGAGGACGGCTTCGACCTCGTGATCGCGCACGGCAGCCAGTACGGCGGTCCGCTCGAGGAGATCGCACCTGACTTCCCGGACACCTCGTTCGCATGGGGCACCGCCGTCGACTTCAAGGGCCTCGACAACGTCTTTGCCTACACGGTCCGTTCCGATCAGGGCGGGTACGTATCGGGCACCGTTGCAGCCCAGATCACCGGCACCGGAGTCGTCGGCGTGATCGGTCCGATCGAGGTCGGCGACGCCAAGCTGTACGTCGACGGCTTCGCGGCGGGTGTAGCGGCACAGAACTCGTCGGTGACGACCAACATCGTGTACACCGACTCGTTCAGCGATGTGGCATTGGCAGCCGAAGCCGCCGAGGCCCACATCTCCAACGATGCCGACGTGCTGACCGGCTCGGCGCAGATGGTCGTGGGTGCGACCGGTGTTGCCAACGAGCACGGCGTGGCGTGGTTCGGCACGCAGGCCAACCAGACGGCGCTCGGCGAGAGCATTGTGGTGGCCTCGCAGGTGTACCACTGGGAGGTGCTGCTCAACGAGATGATCGACAAGATCGAGGCCGGCACGCTCGGCGGTGAAGTGATGACCGCCACGCTTGCCAACGGCGGCATCGTGATCGAGTTCAACGATGGCTACGGCCTCGATGCCGGCATCCAGGCGGCTGCGGAAGATGTCATCGCTGGCATCGCAGACGGCTCAATCTCGACCGGCCAGTAGGCAAGGTCACATTGAACGGCCAGCACGGACGAGCTGAACCAGCCGAGCAGGCCTCGCAGGTCTGATCGGCAGCACGCTGCGTATGGCCGAGCAAACACACAACACGGCAGCCGGGGCCACGGCAGCAGGCCGGGCCCCGGCTTCGCCGATGCTGGAGATGACCGGCATCACCAAGCGTTTCCCAGGCGTTGTCGCGAATGAGAACGTCGACCTGGTCGTGCAGCCCGGCGAGGTGCACACCCTGCTGGGGGAGAATGGCGCCGGCAAGAGCACGCTGGTGAAGATCCTCTACGGCCTGTACCGGCCCGACGAGGGCGAGATCAAGATCCAGGGAGCACCGGTCGAGATTCCCTCTCCGGGCAGCTAGCCGTCGGCGAGCGCCAACGGGCGGAGATTCTCAAGGCGCTCTACCGGGAAGCGCAGCTCTTGGTGCTCGATGAGCCGACGGCGGTGCTGACGCCTCCCGAAGTCGAGGATCTGTTCGCCACGCTGCGATCGCTGACCGACGAGGGTCGCGGTCTTATCTTCATCTCCCACAAGCTGGCTGAGGTCATGGTCATCTCCGACCAGATCACGGTGCTGCGAGACGGCTTGGTCGTGGGGCGCACCACGCCTGCACAGACCACCCGCGAAGGGCTGGCATCGATGATGGTCGGGCGGGAGGTGAAGCTGGGCCGCGAGGTGCCCGACCAGGACACCGGCGACCAGCGTCTGACAGTGGACCGCCTCCGAGTGCGCGGCGACCGGGGGAACATCTCGCTCGACGACTTTTCCGTGCACGTGGCGAGCGGAGAAATCGTCGGCATCGCCGGCGTGTCGGGCAACGGGCAGCGCGAGTTGGCCGAAGCGATCTTCGGCCTGCGACCCATCGAGTCCGGCACTGTGCAGGTTCGCGGCGAGACCATCGCGGCACCGTCGCCGAAGCAGGTGCGCCGGCGTGGCGTGGCGTTCGTGCCCGAGGAACGCATGCGTCACGGCGCCGTCGGCGAGATGAGCGTGTCGGAGAACCTGATGCTCGTCGACTATCACAAGCCGCCCTTCGCTCGCGGCGGGCTGCTCCAGTTCGGCATCATTGCTGAGCGCTGCTGGGAGCTGGTGCGTCGCTTCACGGTGAAGACCCCGGCGCTGAGCACCGAGACCTCGCACCTGTCGGGCGGCAACATCCAGAAGGTCGTCATTGCCCGGGAGTTCTCGGCTGACGCGGATGTACTCGTGGTGGCCCAGCCGACCCGCGGGATCGATATTGGCGCAGCGGAGTACGTGCACGAACGCCTGCTGGAGAAGCGCGCCGCCGGCGCCGCGATCCTGCTCATCACCGAGGATCTCGACGAGGCCATGCAGCTCTCGGATCGGGTCGTCGTGCTCTTCGAAGGCCGGGCTATGTGCGATCTCCCTCGTGCGGAGGCCACCACCGACCGTGTCGGCCTGCTCATGACCGGCGTCAGCGAGGGAGCTTCAGCGTCCGCCTGATCGTTGAGCGCCGGGCCTCGGGGGTGGGGCAGAATGGGCGCACAGGGATGTCGCACCTGAATGACGGGGGAGGCTGTGACATGGCCATGACGCAGGAACGCAAGAGCGCTGGACCATTGGCATCAAATGGGACTGTGCCGGTATACGACGCGGACGCGCACATCGCCGAGCCGACGTCGGTGTGGGAGGAGTACGCCGATTCCAAGTACCGGGATCTGATCGCGCAGTGCCGGATCATGGGTGACGGCAGCGACGCCATGTTCGTCGAGGGCAAGAGGCTGCGCAACGGCATCGCGCCGGCCTGCATCCCGCACGCGTACGGCACCGACGTCACCTGGGACGACATCGTGCCCGGCAGCTACGACCCGGCCGCCCGCTTGTCGGTGATGGACGACGAGGGCCTCGACGCGGCGCTGATGTTCCCGTCGCTCATGCTGATCTCGGGCGACATCAACGACCCAGACATCGCCGTCGAGAATGCCCGTGCCTACAACCGCTGGATGACCGACTTCTGCTCGGAAAACCCGAACCGGCTCTTCGGTATGGGCGTCTGCCCGCTGCAGTCGGTTGACGGAGCGGTCGCGGTGATCGAAGAAGTGGCGAATGCCGGGCTGACCGGCATCACGTTCCGGCCCGAGCGGTATCACGGGATGGAGCTGTTCTCCGACGAGATGAACCGCGTCTGGTCGGCGGCCGAGCACCACGACCTGACCGTCGGCATCCACGGCAGCTTCGGCTCGAGCATGCCGAGCTTTGCCAAGACCCGCTACGAGAACCAGTTCTACGTCCACATGGTGTGCCACCCGTTCGAGCAGATGGCATCGGTGATGGAGATGGTGGCCTCCGGCGTGCTCGACGACCACCCCATGCTGCGGGTGGGCTTCTTCGAGTCGGGCCTGGGCTGGCTGCCCTATTGGCTGGACCGTCTCGACGAGCACAAGGAGGCCATGGGCCACCTCGTGCCGCGGCTCAAGCGCGATCCCACGGAGATCTTCTCCGAGCAGTGCTTCGTGACGATGGAGGCTGGCGAGGGCGAGGCCTTCGAGCAGGTCGCCGCAATGGGCCTGGCACATACGGTCGTCTGGGGCTCGGACTACCCGCACTACGACTGCACGTTCCCCGGCGCGCTGGCCGAGCTCAACGAGACCTTCGCGGGCTTCGACGACGAGGTCAGCGCCCTGCGCGACGAGGTCGTCTACACCAACGCCCGCCGCTTCATGGGACTCGCCTAGCCCCATGAACATCGGGCACAGCATGGGCCTCTCCTAGCCCCAGACTTCCGACGCTCAGGGCGTTTCGGGGACCAGGGTTCGGTGGTAGACGGCCCGCACGGCGAGTGCCTCGCGCAGTTCGTCGGTCATGTCCTCGGCGAACTCTGAGCGGTAGCTGGAATCGAGCACGACCGAGACAGCGAACTGCAGCCCGGAGAACAGACCGATGAAGGCCGCCACCAGCACCAGTTGGCGGCTGAACAGCAGCTCCCCGCTCCACAGCGGGAGACTCACGACCCACGAGTCTTCCCAGGTGAGCTGGCTCAGCGTGGTCCACTGCAGCAGCGTGCTCTCTCGCACGGTGAACACGCCGAAGAGCACGTAGAAGGAAGTGACGATCACCGCCACCAGCGCGATCTGGATGCTCTGGGCCACGAACAGCAGCAGGCTGACGTTGAATCGTGCCCGGCGTCCTAGCGGCGGTGAATCGGGCGCCGGGGAATCATCCGTCGGGACCAAGCTCGCGATCGGCGTGTCCGCACAGCGAGCGCGCACATCGGCCCATGACGAGAAGCGGGCCATGTCCACCGCGAGGCGCCGCACCGAGATGATGACGAACAGCGCCCCGACTGCCACCAGCAGCAGGGCGACCATCCCGAAGAACGGCAGCGTGAAGTCGTTGGCCACCTGCCACATCTCGGCATTCAGGAAGATGAACGCTGAGAACACCAGCAGGATCGGAAGCGACTTGGCCAACAGCGTCATGACCTGGCCCACCTGACGCCAGAGCTGGCCCACCGACCATCGCACCATCGGCAGCAGGCCCCAGCTGGTCACCACGTAGGCGCCGACGAGCAGCGCCGCGTTCAGACCCGCGGCGAACGCGGCATCGACCACAACCGAATTGGAAGATCCCAGCCCGGCGAAGACGGCCCCGAGCATGAGATAGGCCAGCACCTCCCAGACGCCGAACCGGTCGGGGAGCTGCCACAGCCGTCGTCTCCGCAAGAGATTGACGAGCGCCACGACGCCTGCCATCACGGCCAGGCCCACCACGAAGACGACTGCCTGGGCCCAGCCCATCCACCTGTCGCCGAACACGAAGAAGAACTCGACGAACACCACGAGTGCCAGGAACGGCGCGGCCCGCGTGAGCACGTCGGCGCTGGCGGAGTAGTCGTGAATCAGATGCGGCAGGCCTCTGCGGACGAACCACCGCTCGCAGCGGTGTCGCTCGGCGGCCAGGGCGTGCGCGCTGCCTGCCGCGTCGGGGTTCCCCATGGCGGAGCACCCTAGGAAACTCAGCCGAGCCAGCCAAGACTGCGGCAGCTATGACATCAACAGCGCGGAGGCCGCTAGACATTGGCGCCATGGGACAGACGATTTCCTTGACAGCTTCAGACGGCACGACCTTCAGCGCCTACCGGGCCGAGCCCTCTGGGCCGCCGAAGGGCGGCGTGGTGGTCGTGCAGGAGATCTTCGGTGTGAACGACCACATCCGCAGCGTGGCCGACGGCTATGCCGCCGACGGCTATCTGGCAGTCGCACCGGCGCTGTTCGACCGTGTTCGGCGCGGCGTGGAGCTGGGCTACAACGCCGAAGGCATCGACGTAGGGCGCAAGATCGCCTTCGAAGACCTCACTGTGGACCAGGTCATGGACGACATCTCCGCAGCGGCCGACTGTGCGGCCGACGGCGGCAAGGTCGGCATCGTGGGCTATTGCTGGGGCGGGTCGATGTGCTACGTGGCCTCAGCCCGCTTGGCCGACAAGATCGCCGCGGCATCGGGCTACTACGGCGGTCAGATCATGCCGCACCTCGATGAACGGCCCGCCGCTCCATTGCTGCTGCACTTCGGCACCGAGGACCATGGCATCCCCCTCGAGAACGTGCGGGCCATCGCCGAGCGCTGGGATCACATCGCCGTGCACATCTACGACGGCGCCGATCACGGATTCAACTGCGACGCCCGGGCCAGCTTCCATCCCGATGCGGCGGCGCTGGCCAAGCAGCGCACCCTCGATCACTTCGCCGAGCACCTGAGCTGAGCCACCGGCTCTGGGACGGGGGAGGAATCGCATGGGAATGCTGGATGGGCGAGTGGTCATCGTGACCGGAGGTGCGAAGGGCATCGGCAGGGCGTACTGCCGGGCTCTCGCCGAGCATGGGGCGACGGTGGTCGTTGCGGACTTGTCCGACGCTGCCGAGACGGTCGATGAGGTGGTGTCGCTGGGCAGCGAGGCGATGCAGCTGCGTGTCGATGTCTCCGACGTGACCCAAACCGAGGACATGGCGACCAACACGGTGGAGGCATACGGTCGCATCGACGGCCTCGTCAACAATGCGGGGTTCTTCATGGAAGCGGCACGCGTGCTCATGGAGGACGTCTCGCCCGACGAGTGGGATCGGTGCTTCGCCGTCAACGTCAAGGGCACGTGGCTGTGCTCGCGAGCCGTTACACCCACAATGAAGGCCCAGGGGAGCGGCAAGATCGTCAACATCTCCTCGACGACGGTGAACGACGGGACACTGCGCTTCCTGCACTACGTGTCGTCGAAATCAGCCGTCGTCGGCCTCACGCGGGCGATGGCGCGTGAATTGGGCCCCCACGGCATTGCGGTCAACACCATCACGCCCGACTACATCCCGCACAACGAGGAGTACGCCAGCGCGCGGCCCGAGATCGACGTTGCCATCCGAGCACGCCGTGCGTTCGCGCGCACGCAGGTGCCAGAGGATGTGGTCGGAACGCTCGTTTATCTGATGAGCCCGATGTCAGACTTCGTCACAGGGCAGAACATCTTCGTGAACGGCGGTTCCAGCTTCAACTAGCCGGCATTCGCCGGGCCCAGCAGGCTCAATCGGCGGCGATGCCCTCGACCATCACGACGTTGGACGTGATCGCCTGTTCACGGACCTTGTCGACCGCCGCATACTCCGCGGATGCGGCGAATTCACGTGCCCGGTCGAAGCTGTCGAACTCGATGACAACGAGTCGCTGCGGTGCCCAGTCGCCATGGATCGCCTCGAGTTGTCCGCCCCGGACGAGGAATCGGCCACCGTGTGCGGCCACGGCCTCTGAAACTTTCTGAACGAACTCCGGGAGTCGCTGCGCGTCAACGACCTCAGAATCGATGATGACGTATCCCTGCATGCGCGCTACTCCTGCCTCGCAGCTGTTCAGACAACGTCGGGCACGCTAACTGGCGGACGGCGGTCATGTCGCCGACCAGCACATCGCCTCACGCCGTCGAGGCCTCGACGTTGACGGTGACGACATCGAGGCCGTGATAGCGGCGGTGCCGCACTGATGTAGCGAGGTGCCGCAAAAGCCGGAACGAGAGCTCGCTCACGTCAGGCAGCTGGGCGTCTTCGCTCATGAGGTCGATCCGGTCTTCCAGGTTCTCCTCGCTGAACAGCGCCAGGAACTCCAGTTCGACCGCCCCGGGTTCAGGACGCAGGTTGAGCACGACCCGTGGAGCACTCGAAGTGTCATGGTCTTCCCCAAGCTGCATCATCGCGGCCAGGGTTTCCTCTCCCGCAGCCCGCAGACGCCCAATGGAGTCGTCGTTCCACTTCATGGCGCGGCCGGCCTCGTGCAGGAACGCGTCGATATCGGGCAGCGCTGAGATATCCAGCACTGTGTCCAAGCGGCGCCGTCGGGCCGCCGTCAGGTCGATCAAGGCCGTCAATGCGATGGCGACGACGACGCTCACGAGCACGCCGTTGGTCAGCACGATCGCCCAC
Organism: Candidatus Poriferisodalis multihospitum; assembly: GCF_028283155.1. NCBI lineage: Bacteria > Bacillati > Actinomycetota > Acidimicrobiia > Acidimicrobiales > Candidatus Poriferisodalaceae > Candidatus Poriferisodalis > Candidatus Poriferisodalis multihospitum. The sequence goes on from NZ_JAPYOK010000031.1 coordinate 47,789, forward strand.
GGCGAGTCTGATGAGGTCAGCGAACCGCCATGGTTCTCGAGTCCCACCGAGATCGCCACGGGAAGCCCTACAACGAGCGTCCGCTGCACGGTCAATCCGTCCCGGGTCACGAGCCGCAGGCCTTCGACGAAGAACAGGCTCATGATGACCAGCAGCAGCGCACCGCTGACTGGGCGGGGAACCGTCAGCAGAGCGGCGACTGCCTTGGGCAGCAACGCCAGACCGACGAGCATCGCGCCAATGAGGGCGCCCACCCGCCGCGCCGCGTCGCCCGTGAAGTTCATCAGCGCGATGGTGGAGGGCAGATACCCAGCCGTGGGCGGAACGCCCGCGATTCCAGTGAGCAGAACGCCGACGGTGCTGACGTTCAGCGTGCACTGCACGCCGCGAAAGTCGACTGATCTCGGCTGGCGCCGGGTCGCCTGCTGAATCCCGGCGCCCTCGCCAGCAGACCGCACGGCGACCACGGCGCTGACGATGAGGAATACCGGCAGCAACGCCCAGAAGTCCCGATTCAGAATCGAGCCGGGGCGGGGCCAGCCGGCCACATTCGGTGCACTGAACCAGGACGCTTCGACGATGGCATCAGGGCTGTACGCACCCAGAGCGACGGCTGCGATGCATCCGGCTGCGATCGCCGTAGGCAGTGCCCACAGACGCCAAAGTCCCTTGCTGCGCATCATGAGCAGTGCGACGGCGGCCAGCACCACGACGGCGACAACGGGACCTGCATACCCTGCAGTGCCCTCGGGTACGTCATTGAACCGCCGCATGGCGATGGGCATCGTCGTAAGGGCGATCGCCATGAACGCCACGCCGGACACGACTGGGGTGATCAGCCGTCGCAGCCTCGCCAACCACGTCGCCGCGGCAAGCTGGACCAACGAGGAGGCGACTATCAGGCTCGACATCAGCTCCAAGCCGCCCGTGTCAACGGCGAGGACGCAGACTGCGAGAAACGGGACCGCTGAGCCCATGAGCAGGAAACACCCCGCACCGAGGCGCCCCAGCCTCGAAGCATGGAGCGCTACCACGATGCCCGCCACCGCCAGCGCGCCCGCGATGGCCCACTCGGTGTAGTCGCTGTCGGCTTCGAATGCAGCCGCAAAGAGAATGACGACGGCGGTGACGTTGGCGATGACCAGAACAGCGCCTTGGAACGCTGTGTTGAGGTCCAGCAGCAGCGGTGCCCGTTCGTCGGGTTCGTAGCGGATGTGCTCGTTGGCCGGCATCGGTCGACTCAATCGCCGAGCAGGATCACCCCTCGGTCCACCGCGGGGCCGCCTTCGGCGTTCAGCACGTCGAAGCGCACGGCGCGCGTCGCGGGGCCGAATTCCGTGACCGGGATTTCGTCCCAGATGCGCACCGTGATGGTCGACGGCATGAGCACCATGGCGCGGAAGCGGCAGACGATGCGGCGCACCCTCGACGGGTCGCGGTCGGCAACGGCGTCGACGACAGCCGAGACGCCCAAGGCCAGCGTCGCGGTTCCGTGCAGGATGATGCCCGGCAGCCCCGCCTTGCGGGCAACGGCCGCGTCGGTATGGATCGGATTCCAGATGCGGGCGCACTCGGTGTAGCTGTGCGCGGCGCCGTGCGCAACGGGCACGGGGATCTCCATGAGCGGCTCAGCGGGCAGCTCGCCGAAGTCCGGCTCTGCAGGTGCATCAGCATCGGGCTTGTCGCCCCCGGCGGTGTCGACGTTGAGGTACATGCCGCCTTGGTAGGTCGTCGCCACCGGCTCCCCATCGGCATCGACCGTGTCGATGCGCATGGTCTGGAACGTGCCCGGCTTTCGCTGCTCGACGCCGGAATACGTCAGGCTCGACCTCAGGCGGTCACCCGGGCGCACCAACCGGTGAACCGTCAGGTCGTGCGTGGCGTGCACCGAGCGCCGGACCTCGTCGGGCGCGATGCCCCAGCGGTCCGAGACATCACGGCCCGCCACGATCACCGGCCACTCCGGGCACACTGCGAACATCGGGTGAGCCACCACTCCGTCATCGGCGAGCGTGTCGAAATAGCAGTCGTGGGTGTCGCCGAGCGAGGCCGCATATGCCATCGTCCAGCGTTCGTCGACGTCATGGTCAATGGGCCCGATCGTCTCGCCCACCATGTCTGAAGGAACCGGCATGACGCGCAGCGTAGTGACATTGCGGATTCTGGATCGTCGCGGATCGCATGCGAGAGGCCAGAATCTCTGTGTGGCGCGACAGTCCAGCAGATGGAAGCTGCGCGGCCCCGGGGGGTTGCTGGCCGATGACGGCTTTGCCGGATACTGGGCGTGGCGGGCGGCGCGGGGACTTATACGCATCTTGCTGTTTCGGATGTACCGGGTGCGCGCCACAGGTCAGGAGCGCCTGCGGGCGAGCGGCACCTTGATCTATGCGCCGGTTCACCGCAGCCACCTCGACGGTCCCCTCATCGGCGGCCTCACACATCGCCGAGTGCGCTACCTGGGCAAGGAGGAACTCTTTCGTCCCAAGCCGCTCGGCTGGTTCATGCGTTCCATCGGCACGTTTCCGGTGCGGCGCGGCGAGGCTGACCTCGACGCGATGCGTGGGGCGCTCGGTCTGCTGAACGACGGCGAGGCCATGCTGGTCTTCCCGGAAGGAACACGCCAGCCCTCCGACGACATCGGCCCCGTGTTCGATGGCACAGCGTGGCTGGCGGCGAAATCGGGGGCGCCGGTGCTGCCAGTGGGCATCGCGGGTACACGCGAAGCGATGCCGAGCGGCGCCAAGTTCCCGAAGCGCACGCAGGTCGCGATCGTGGTGGGGGAACCGCTCGTCCCGCCGGCAGGGCCTGACGGCGGCCGTGCCCGACGACCGGACATGACAGCGTGGACGGCAACCCTGCGGGAGGCGCTCGAGGACTGCCAGCAGCGCGCACGGGCGCTGGCCAACGAACCCGGCCGTGCACGCACGCCGATGCGCGACCTGGTGCCGTGATCGGGCCGGATCACCGCCCGCCCGTCTGGCCGAAGCCTGAGCCGGGAGCCCTCGCTGGCATCCGAATCTGCGACTTCACCGGCCAGCTCGCCGGGGCGGGTGCCACCAAGATCCTGGCCCAGCTGGGCGCGGAGGTCGTCCGCATCGAAGATCCCGTGCGGCAGGGCCGCTGGGACATCCTGCGAGGCACCCAGCCCTTTGTCGGCGAGCACCGCGGGATCGAGGCCGGAGGCTCGTTCAACAATCACAACGCCGGGAAGCTCGGCATCACGCTCAACCTGCGGGACGACCGGGCGAAGGACCTGCTGCGCGAGCTGGTGGCCGCGAGCGATGCGGTGACGGAGAACTTCGCTGCGGGTGTGATGGAACGGCTCGGCTTCGGGTACGAGGCACTGCGGGCCATCAAGCCCGACATTGTCTACGTGTCGAATTGCGGGTTCGGCGCCGACGGACCGTATGCCAGCTTCCGCTCATGGGGACCGATTGCGCAGGCCGTGTCCGGCTTGACGTTCCAGTCGGGCCTGCCCGACCTGCCTCCCGCGGGATGGGGCTACTCGTTCATGGATCACACGGGCGCCTACTACATGGCGATGGCCATCCTGATGGCGCTCTACCACCGTCGTCGTACCGGCGAGGGCCAGTGGGTGGACCTGGCCTGCGTCGAGGCAGCGGGAACGCTGCACGGCGCTGCTTCGCTGGACTTCACCGTCAATGACCGCCCCGCCCGCCGCGACGGCCTGCCGAACAGCAACCGGTGCCAATCGCCGGCCATGGCACCGCACGGAATCTGGGCCTGCGATGGCGACGACCAGTGGGTGGCAATTGCCGTCCGCAACGACGGGGACTGGGAGCGCTTGGCCGAAGCGCTGGGCGAGCCGTGGGCTGCCGATGAGCGCTGGGTGCGGCTGGCCGGACGGCTGGCCCACGAGGGCGAGCTGGAGCGGCTGATCGGGGAGTGGACTGCGCACCGCGACAAGCACGAGGTCGCCGAGCTGCTCGTCGCTGCCGGCGTGCCTGCCGCACCAGTGCTGCGACCGAGCGAGCGCATCGACAGCGACCCGCGTACGAGCGACTGGGGCATGTGGGTCACCGTCCCGCACAGTGAAGTGGGCGATACCCGGGTCGAAGGGCTGCCGGTCCGCCTGTCCGAAACCGACTGGGCCATCGGCCGCGCTGCGCCATGCCTCGGCGAGGACAACCAGTACGTACTCGGTGAGGTGCTGGGCCACAGCGACACTGAGATCGCCCAGCTCGAAGCGGACGGCGTCATCTGATGGCGGGCGCAGGCGGCGCGAGGCCGCTCGACGGCCTGCGCGTGGTCGAGCTGACCTCGCAGCGATGCACGCTCGCAGGGAAACTGCTGGCAGACATGGGCGCTGACGTGATCGTGGTGGAGCCGCCAGGCGGCTCGCCGATGCGCGGCCACGAGCCATTCGCCGGCGATCAACCCGACCCCGAGGGGGCCTTGTGGTGGTGGCACTACAACACGTCGAAGCGCTCGGTGGTGGTCGACCTCGACTCCGCGGCAGGCGCAGCCGACTTTCGTCGATTGGTCAGCACCGCCGACGCTGTCATCGAGGCGGAGCCGCTCGGTCGCCTCGACGCGCTCGGATTGGACTGGGGCCAGCTTGGCGGCGCGACTGCCGACGCTGGCGGGCGAAACCGACGCCTCATCTGGGTGTCGATCACGCACAACGGGCGCGATCGTCCCGACCCGCCGGCCACTGACTTGACGGTGCTGGCCGAGGGCGGACCGGTCTGGTCCTGCGGCTATGACGACCACACGATCCCGCCCGTGCGGGGCGGCGGGAACCAAGGCCTGCACATGGCGAGCCAGTACGCAGTCGTCACGCTGATGGCGGCGCTCATGTGGCGCGAGCACTCTGGCCGCGGCCAGCTCATCGAGGTGTCCATGCTCGCTGCTGCGAACGCCACGTGCGAGTTCGCGACTTACTTCTGGCTGAATCAGCAGATCGACGTGCAGCGCCAGACGGGCCGCCACGCACTGCCGCAGATCAGCGAGCCGACGCAGGTGCAGTGCGCGGACGGCCGGTGGCTCAACACCGGCGTGCCGCCCCGGCGAGGCCCCGAGTTTGCGGCGCTGGCCACGTGGGTCACTGAGCTCGGGCTCATGGAGGAATGCCCGTACGCAGAGCTGCTCCGGCTTGGCGAGAGCTACGAGCAGATCGACATCCTCCACCTTGACGCCGATCCGCTCGGCGCCGAGGTCTTCGGTGCGGGACGCGACACGGTCAACTTCCTGGCCGAACGGCTCGGAGCGCATGAGCTGTTCGTGGGTCTGCAGTCGATCGGTCTCGCCTGCGGGATCGTATATTCGCCCGAGGAAATGCTGGCCGACGAGCACTTCGTGACCCGTGGTTTCCCCGTCGAGATCGATCACGACGGGACCGCGGTGACCTACCCGGGCGCGCCCTACAAGTTCTCAGCTACGCCGTGGCGCGCAACTCGCGCGCCGCGATTGGGCGAGCACCAAGAGCTGCTCGCCGAGTGACAGATACGACGCTGCGCTGAGGCCTCGCTACTCGTCAGGGTTGTGAAAGCGAGCGGCCTTGGCCAGCTCGCGGACTTCGGCGCGCTCATCTGGCGTCAGGCACTCGAAGTCGGGTGCGTGCAGCTTGTCGGTGAGCGATTCGATCTCGTCGCGTGCATCAGCGAGGTGGCTGACGTCGGGATAGGGCTTGGGCCAGCCGAAGAACTCGGCGTTCCACTCGCCCGCCGGGCCCGACAGGATCGCCTCGAGCGGGCCCATGCCCAGCGCTTGCACTGCGACAGCGTGACGGCCAAAACGCAGCTCGCGCATGCACTGCGCCATGAAGAACGCATGTGCGGCACCGGACTCGCCAGGCCGGGGCATGTCCCGCCAGCCGACGAAGGTCGGCGCACCCTGGGGGACTGCGGCATCCACTACCCGCTCGAGCAGTTCGCCCAAGCGCTCGGCGCCTTCCATCCCGGCGAGCCGCTTCTCGCCGTACTCGGTGCAGATGTCCGCCCAGATCAGCGCCCCCTGCGACGGATTCATGACCGCACGGCCCGCTTCGGTCGCCGAGCGCATGGTGTCGGGATTCCAGAAGAATGCCGCTGCGACCACGTTGTCGACAGGGCACTCGCCGAGCACGCCCAGCCGGCCGGTTGCGTATGCGCCCAGGCCCTCAGCCATGCCGCGCTGTGCAGCCTTTTCCAGCGTGCTGGGGTCCATCAGCCAGTCCATCGCCAGCATTCCCACTGAGCCGCGCATGCTGCGCGCCACCGCCGTTGTCTCCATGACCGACTTCTCCTGTTTCGAGCCGGCTTGACGCTAACCGCCTGGGCCTCGATCGTGCATGGGCCGGCGGTGGCCGTACGCCTGGGGGATGCCCGTGCAGGCCGCCGTGCCGACGGCCGCGGCCTGTCGAGAATCTGCCTAACATTAGATTTTGGCCGCAATATCGGCGGCCGGACCCAGGGGGCACGTCATGCACGTCGGTTATTCGGCCGTCTTCCAGAACCCGGAGAATGCACTCTCGGACCGTGAGGTCTGGGAGCAGGAGATCCGCATGGTCGAGGAAGCCGAGGATCTCGGCTTCGATTCGATCTGGACCGTGGAGCACCACTTCACCGACTACACGATGTGCCCCGATCCGGTGCAGTTCCTGACATGGGTCGCCGGCCGCACGAACCTGCAGCTCGGCACCGCCGTCATTGTGCTTCCGTGGCACGACCCGATGCGGGTGGCCGAGCAGGTGACCATGCTCGACAATCTCTCAGGCGGGCGCATGATCCTCGGCATCGGTCGTGGTCTCGCCCGCATCGAATACGAGGGCTTCCGGGTGGACATGAACTCCAGCAGGGAACGCTTCCTGGAGTACGCCAAGATGCTCATCGAAGGGCTTGAGCAGGGCTACGTGGAGCACGACGGCGAGTTTGTGCAGCAGCCTCGGCGAGACATCCGCCCCGCGCCGGAGCATTCGTTCAAGGGTCGCACCTATGCCGCCGCGGTGTCGCCGGAGGGCATGCCGCTCATGGCGCAGCTCGGCATCGGCCTGCTGGTGATCCCGCAGAAGCCCTGGGAGATTGTCGAGTCAGACTTCGCGGCGTACCACGGCGAGTGGGCCAAGCATCACACCGCGCCGCCGCCCCCGCCGCTGTCAGGCGGATTCTGCTGGGTGGACACCAACGCCGACCGGGCCGAGGAGAAGGCTATGGAGCACATCGGCAACTACTACGGCACCGTGATGAAGCACTACGAGTTCGGACCCAAGCGCCCGCACGAGGGCGTCAAGGGCTACGAGTTCTACGAGGGCATCTCCAAGTACATCGACCGCCACGGGGCGCGTGGCGCTGCTGAGGACTTCACCCGGCTCATGCCCTACGGCACGCCCGATCAGGTGCTCGAGAAGCTGCAGGTCATCAAGGACAAGATCGGCATGGCCGCGTTCTTCCCCAACCTTGCCTACGCGGGCATGACCTGGACCGAGGCCCGCCGCAACCGCGATCTGTTCGCCACCGAGGTACTGCCCGTGATCAAGGAGTGGGACGCCCCGCCCGTGGGCCTCGCTGCCACTGAGACCGCTGCCGCAGCGGCGTAGCAGGCACCGCGGGAATCCGCGGCGCTGATCGGCCATGATGTGCGCCGCCGCGCCGCCCGAGCGCGGCGGACAGGGGCTTCCAGATGAGATTCGGCCTGATCTCCGCGAACTTGATGGGCAACGTCGACGGCGCTGCAGCGCAGGAGACCGCCCAGACCGCTGAGGAAGTCGGCTTCGATTCGCTGTGGGCGATCGAGCACGTGGTGGTGCCGAAGTCGTACAGCTCCACCTACCCCTACGACGAAGGGGGGCGCCTGTTCAAGGGCGCCAGCCAGCTCGACCACTCGGACCCGCTCATCTGGCTGGCGTATGCGGCTGCAGTGACCACCCGCATCCGGCTGGCCACCGGCATTCTCATCCTGCCCCAGCGCAACCCCCTGATCCTGGCGAAGGAGATTGCTTCGCTCGACCGCCTGTGCGGCGGTCGTTTCGACTTCGGCATCGGCGTGGGATGGCTGCGCGAAGAGTTCGACGCACTCGGCGTGCCTTTCGATCGCCGGGGTGCCCGCACCGACGAGTACATATCGGCGTTACGCGTGCTGTGGACCGAGGAGGAAGCCGAGTTTCACGGCGAGTTCGTGGACTTCGACCCGGTGTACAGCCAGCCCAAGCCCATCCAGCAGCCTGTGCCGATCCTGGTGGGCGGCCACAGCGACCGCGCCGCCCGGCGCGCCGGTGAGCTCGGCGACGTGTTCTTCCCGGCCGAGCGGCCTGCCGAGGTGCTGGCGGGGCTCTTCGAATCGGCGCGCCGCTATGCCGAGGCCGCAGGACGCGACCCGAGTGACATCGAGATGTGGACCACCGGCGGGACCGACCGGTCCCATCTCGATCAGCTTGTCGAGCTCGGCGTCAGCCAGGTGATGGTGCCGGGGCGCAGGCCGCCCCAGCTAGGCGAGACATACGGGCAGATCCTCGCTGACTATGCGGATGCATAAGCGAGGCATGACAGTGCAGGGGAGAAGCAATGCCTGAGTACGGAGACGGCGACGCGATCAGTCACGAGCAACGGGTTGCCGAGATGCAAGCCCGAGCAGACGTGATCCGTCGCGACATGGGCGGCGCTTCGAAGGTCCGGGCGATGGCCGAGGAAGGCGACCGGACGATCCGCCAGCACATCGACGCCTTCCTCGACGACGGCTCCTTCCGTGAGATCGGCACCTTCAGCCGGTCGCTCCGCCCTGAGATGCGTGACATCACACCCGGTGACGGCAAGATCGGCGGGCACGGCAATGTGGACGGCAGGCCGGTGGCGGTGTTCGGCGACGACATCACCGTGCTGCGCGGCTCGAGTTCCATCGTGGGCACCCGCAAGGAAACCCGCCTCTACGACCGCGCGCTCACCATGGGCATTCCTGTCGTGCACTTCGGTGAGACCGGGGGCGGCCGCATTCCCGATCTCATGGGTTCGGAGGGCATCTCCGAACCCGGCGCCATGTTCGAGATGTCCCAGCGGCGTCACCGGATCCCGATGGCCACCATGATCTGCGGCCAGTCGTTCGGCGGCTCGTCGTTCGTGTCGGCCATGAGCGACTACGTCGTCATGGTGCGCGGCTCGTGCTTGGCAGTCACCTCGCCGAAAGTGTTCGAGATCGCCACCGGCGAAGTCATCTCATTCGAGGATGTAGGCGGCGTGGACGTGCACGCTCGCATCACCGGGCAGATCGATCTCGGAGTCGACACCGACGAGGAGGGGTACGAGGCCATCCGGCGGTGGCTGTCGTACATGCCGTCGAATGCCTGGCAGCCAGCGCCACGGGCCGAGCCGATAGGAGACGACGGACCCGACCCCCAGCTCGCCAAGATGGTGCCGGCCCGGCGCACTCGCGGCTACGACATGCGACGCGTCGTCGCCCGCATCTGCGATCCCGGGTCCGTCTTCGAGATGCAGCCGAACTACGCCCGCAACGTGGTGTGCGCGCTCGCGCGGATGGACGGGTACCCGGTGGGCGTCATCGCCAACAACCCGATGTTCCAGGCGGGAACCCTTGACCCGCAGGCGTGCCACAAGGTCATACGCCTCGCGACCGTGTGCGACTCGTACAACATCCCCATGATCTTCCTGGTGGACGTGCCGGGCTTCATGGTCGGCAAGCGTGTCGAACACGACCTGATGCTCCACTGGGGCATTCGCATGATGCATGCGCTGCAGAATGCGTCCGCGCCCACACTCACGGTGTGCCTGCGCAAGGCATTCGGCATGGCTTGGCAGGCCATGAACGGTTCCCGGATGCCGAGCCATGGCATCTACTGCTGGCCTGGTGCGGAGGTCGGCTTCATGGATCCTGAAGTCGGCGTGAACGTGGCATTCGGCTCGAAGCTCTCGCGCATCACCGATCCCGACGAGCGCGAGGCTGAGCGGCTGAAGCTCGTGGCCGAAGTGGCTGAGGCGACGAACCCCTTCGAAGCAGCTGGCACGATGCGCATCGACGAGATGATCGACCCCGCCGACACCCGCAGTGTGCTCATCTCGGACATTCGGATGCTCGCCAATCGGCCGGTGCCGCCGCCCGAGCAGCGGCCGCTCAGCTACTGGCCGAGCTGCTGACCCCTGTGAATGTGCACCCCAGGTCGGAGATACGCGTAGGGTCAGCGAAGTCGGTCTTCGATAGTAGGTAGTGCTATGGGAAGGTCCTGCAACCCACGCATCTTCTTGGTGAACGAGGAGTTCTGAGCTGTGATCGATCTCGAAGGCGTCACCAAGCACTATGAGGTTGGTCCCGTGCTGGTGACGGCGCTGGCCGGCATCGACCTTCACGTCGATACCGGTGAGTTCGTCGTCGTCTTGGGTGCATCGGGCAGCGGCAAGACCACGACGCTCAACATCATCGGCGCTCTGGACGTGCCGTCGTCTGGCAAGGTGGTCGTCGGGGGACGTGACCTCACCACAGCAAGCCGCAGCGAGCTCTTTGCGCTGCGGCGCGAGACGGTCAGCTTCATCTTCCAGAGCTTCAACCTCTTCCCCGGCCTGACCGCAACCGAGAACGTCGAGTTCGGCATGGACGTCTCCGGCAAGAACGGTTCGGCTAGTCCGGCAGACATCCTCGACTCCGTCGGCCTCGGCCACCGCCTGGGTCACTTCCCGCACGAGCTCTCGGGCGGCGAGCAGCAGCGCGTGGCGATCGCGCGGGCACTCGCCACCGGCAACCCGGTGCTGCTCGCGGACGAGCCCACGGGCGAGCTGGACTTCAAGACCGGCGCCCAGATTCTCGAATTGCTCGCCGAGCAGGCGAACCAGGACAGGGCAGTGCTGGTGGTGACGCACAACCGCGAGATCTCCCGGATGGCCGATCGCGTCGTGGAGATGAGCAGCGGGCAGATCATCAGCGACGGCCCGCCAGAGGGCGGCAAGACCCCGCTGTCCGAGCTGCGCTGGTAGGCCGCGGGCATGAAGCTCCTCCGGCTGCGGTGGTCGCTGCGGGACGCGCGCAGACGCTGGATCCAGATCGTCGCTATCGGCTTCACGCTCGCGATCGGCATCGGGCTGTACGCGGGGCTCTCGAGCGTCACGCAGTGGCGCCTCGTCTCCATTGACAAGAGCCTCGAGGCCACCCGCATGTACGACCTGCGGGCCACGGTCAGCGAGGGCGGCGACGTGCCGGCCGGCTCGCTCGCCCGCCTCGCGAGCGAGATCGACGGCATCGACCGCTACAACGAACGCCTCCTGTTCGACACCCAGGTCGAAACCGTCGCCGACGGCGAGGAACTGCTGGTGCACGGGCGCATCGTCGGCATGGACGTCTCGGGAAGCGAACCGGTCGTCAACGATGTCCACCTGATCGACGACTCGGCCCGTCCGGCGTCAGGAACCGCAACACCGCAGGTACTGGTCACCCGGAGCTTCGCCACCTTTTGGGACCTGCCGACGAGCGGCACGCTGACCGTCGGCGGCGATATCGACGTGGACTACGTCGGCGCTGCCGTGTCACCCGAATTCTTCCTGATCATCGAGGGGAACGGGTCGCTCGGCAAGTCCAACCTTGCCGTGCTGTTCGCCCCACTGGCTGCCGCGCAGGACATCTCGGGCCGCACCGGTGCCGTCAACGATCTCGTGATGACCCTTGAGCCCGGTGCTGATGCTGCGGCGGTGACCGAGCAGCTCATCGAAGCCGCGGCGTCGCAAGACGGCGTGCTGCTCGATGTCCTCACCCGCGAGGCCACGCCGTCGTACATCGGCTTGACCGGCTCACCCGAGATCGACCAGGGCATCTACAACGCCATCTCGCTCCTGCTCTTCGTGGGAGCAGCGTTCGCCGCGCTGAACTTCTCGGCGCGGATGGTCGAAGCGCAGCGGCGAGAGATCGGCAATTCCATGGCGGTCGGGGAGCGTCCCCGGTCGATCGTCATCCGGCCGTTGCTGATCGGCCTGCAGATCGGCATCATCGGCATGATCCTGGGCGTCATCGTCGGCTACGCCATTGCGTTGCAGACGGTGAGCGTCGTGCAGGAGGTCGCGTGGCTGCCGATCTTCGAGCAGCCCTTCCAAGCTGGGATCTACGGGCAGGCCATGGCGCTCGGGTTCGCCGTGCCGGTGCTTGCCGTGCTCTGGCCCGTCGTGCGCGCCGTCCGGGTGAAGCCAGTCGACGCGATCCGCTCGAGCCACCTGTCATCGCGGGGTGGCAGCCTGGGACCCATCATCAGCCGCATTCCCCTGCCCGGCCGCAGCCTCGAGCGGATGCCCTTCCGCAACCTGATGAGGGCGCCCCGCCGGACGTTCCTGACGCTGCTGACCTTCACCATGAGCCTCGCGATCATGTTCGCGATGCTGGGGCTGGGCAGCACGTTCACGACCACGCTCGACGACGGCAACGAAGAACTGCTCGGCGGCGAGCCCGACCGCTTCACCGTGCAGCTGGACTCCCTCTACCCGGTGAACTCACCGCAGGTCCAAGACGTGCTCGCCAATCCGACGGTGCAATCGGGCGAGGCGGCCATGGTGCTGGGGGCCAATGTCACCGCTGCCGAGCCGGACGGAAGCGTCGACGAGGCGCTCCAGCTCGATCTCGCAGTCCGCTTTGTCGACTTCGGCAGCACCGTGTGGACGCCGACCGCGACGCAGGGCTCGCTGTCTCGGGGAGCGCCCGGCATCGTGCTTGCCGACAAGGCCGCCCGCGACCTCGGCGTGGGGATCGGCGACGACGTCGTCGTGACGCATCCAGCGCTCGTCGACGGAGCGTTCACCCACAGCACTCGCATACTGCAGGTAGATGCGATCCATCCGCATCCGTTGCGGCTCAACGCCTACATGGATCTCTCGCAGACCTCGACGTGGGGCTTCGGCGGTCTCGCCAACATCGTGACCGGTGTGCCGGCTGACGGGAGCAGCCTCAACGACGTGAAGCGATCGCTGTTCGGCAGCGGCAGCGGCGTGTCCTTGGTGCAGGGCCTGGGCGAGACCTTCCAGTCCTTGGAGGACTCGCTGCAGCAGTCCCAGGGCGTGTTCTTCATCACGCGGATCTTCGTGATATTCCTCGTGATGCTGATCGCGTTCAATACTGCCAACATCAGCGTGGACGAGCGATCCCGCGACCATGCGACGATGTTCGCCTACGGGATTCCCGTGCGACGGGTGATCGCGAATCTCTCCGTGGAGGGACTGCTGCTGGGCGTGGTTGCCGTGGTGCTCGGCGGTCTGTTTGGCTACGCCATATTGCTGTGGATGGCGCTGTTCCAGATGCCGGCGGCGATTCCCGACATCGGCATGATCGTGTCGGTTAACTGGTGGGAGATGGCGCTGTCGTTCGTGTTGGCGCTGGCTGCGATTGCGTTGGCGCCGGTGTTCCCTGGGCGCAAGCTGAAGAACATGTTCATTCCCGGGCAGCTGCGGGTGATGGAGTAGGGCTTCCTTAGGCGCTTGTGCGCCTGCTGCGGAGGCGGCAGAAGATTCTGCGACCAGCGATCCGGCAGGCGAGAGATCCGCACCTCGCCGCACTTCTTGCCGACTTCATCGACGCGTCACCGTGCTGTCAGCAGGGAATTGGTCGCAACGTCGCAGAATCTCCTGCCGCCTCCACAGCTAGAGCATCCGTGCCTCACCCCTTGAGTGCAGGGGGCTCGTATACCCAGGGTTGCCGTGGCAGCGAGGCCGAATCGAAGTACTCGACAATCGCGTCGAGGTCGCCGATGGACTCAACCTGTTCCAGTCCGAGGCTATTCAGCAACAGGTTGAGCACGTCCAGCGCTGTCTCGCCGAGCGCTAGGCGGTCCCGCAGTGTCACGGCGCCGTCGCGCTTGGCGAGGCGGCGGCCTTGCGGATTCAGCACGAGCGGGACGTGGGCATATAACGGAACATTGAGGCCGAGCAGCTTGGCCAAGTGCACCTGGCGCGGGGTGGACGGCAGCAGGTCGTCGCCACGCACGACTTCGGTTACGCCTTGGGCGGCATCGTCCACGACGACTGCGAGGTTGTATGCGGCGGCGCCGTCGCCGCGCTGGAGCACGAAGTCGTCGACGATGCCCGTGTAGTCGCCGAGTTGGCGGTCGACGACGGTCAGTTCAGCAGGTCCGGCGTCGTCTGCACCGACCCGCAGCCGGAGCGCTGGGGGCCGACCGCCGGCACGCTTGCGTTCGCGTTCGGCACGTGACAGCCGCCTGCAGGTGCCCGGGTACGCACCCTCGGGTGAGGGTCCGTGCGGGGCTGCTGCGGCTTCGGCGATCTCGCGCCGGGTGCAGAAGCACTCGTAGGTGAGATCGCGGCGGCGCAGATCTGCAATGGCATCGCGGTAGAGATCCACACGGTCGCTCTGGCGGACCGGCTCTCCGTTCCAGTCCAGCCCGAGCGCAGCGACATCGCGCAGCTGCGAGTCGTAGAACTGGGGTCGCACGGCACCGTCGAGATCCTCGAATCGCCACAGGAATTGACCGCCGGCCGAACGGGCGAACAGCCATGCCAGCAGCGCGGTGCGCAGATTTCCCAGATGCAGGTCGCCGGTAGGGCTTGGTGCCCAGCGGCCGACTGTTGTGGCTGGGCTCAAGCGCTGCCTTCGGCGAGCGCCTTGATGCCCTCGACACAGCGCGTCATGTTCGCCAGGTGCTCGTCTTGGCGGCGGGACAGGATGCGAGGCTCCTTGTCAGGCATCGCCGTGATGGCCATCGTGAGGCCGGATTCGCCCGGACCGATTCGCACGGTATGGCGCAGGCGGCAGCGCTGGCCGTGCAACACGTCGATCTCATAGCGCCACCGGGCGCCCGCGACCTCCTCGGTCTCGCCGGTCGCCCAGCCGAACAGCACGTTCGGCTCGTACTCGGTGACGGTGAGATCGATGTTCCACTCGCCGATGGCGGGATGCTGGTTGTGGCCGATGAACTTGGCGCCAGCGGCCGGGCCGTCGTAGCCCGGCGCCCACTCGGCGCGCACGAACTCCTCGGAGAAATCGGCGCCGGCGTTGATGTCGCTGACGATCTCCCAAACGCGTTCGGCGGGTGCGTCGATATCGATCTCCACGGTGGCACCGGGGCCCTCGCCCAGTGATCGGGCTGCCGATTCGGGGCCTCGGGCCTCCCAGGTACGGCCCCAGCCGTCCACGTAGGCGATCTCATTGGCGCGTCGGCGGGGTACCGAGCCGAACTCGGTGCCCTTCGCATAGGCCAGCGGCAAGAGTGCCACCGGCGTGACCCCGTCAGGGATGCCGAGTACTTCGCGCAGTTCGTCCTCTTTGTTCAGGATCGCCGTGGTCCAGGCAGTTGCGAGGCCTCGCGCGCGGGCCGCGAGGCAGAAGCTCCAGGCCGACTGTAGGACCGAGTCGAACAGGCCGGGCTTGCCGCTGTTGTCGTGGACTCCCCACACGCAGGGAATGACGATGACCGGCACCTCGGCGAGATG
>NZ_JAPYOK010000032.1:0-38915 GCF_028283155.1 Candidatus Poriferisodalis multihospitum
GGGCACACCCCGCCGCCGAGACACCAACCGCCACCGACCCCGCCGCCACGCTCTCGGGCCACCCACGCCCCCGCCAATACTCCCGCGGCGCCACGGCCCTCATTCTCAGCCAGCTCGTCCTGGCACTCCTCATCATCACCGGCTTCACCACCACGCTCATCGACAAAGCCGTCATCGCCCCCGGCCACACCGCCGACATCGAGGAATTCGTCGACGTCCGCGACCACCCCGCCTACGCCTCCGACGCCGCCATCTCCCTCGTCAGCGTCCGCACCAGCTTCGCCCCGTCGCTGTTCGAGGTGATCGGCGGCTGGCTCGACGGCGCCCTCGAGGTGGTCGACATCGAAGAGATCCTCGGCGAGCGCACCGTCGCCGAGAACCGCGACGCCGGCCGCCTCCAGATGGACCAGTCCACCCAGGTGGCCGTGGCCGTCGCACTCGAGCACCTGGGCCACGAGATCATGACCCCCATCGGCGCCCGCATCGAGCGGGTCATGCCCGACGCCCCGGCCGACGACGCCCTCCACGAAGGCGACATCGTGCAAGCCGTCGGCGACACGGCCATCACCACGGCGCAGCAGCTGTCCGACACGGTCAAGGCCCACGAACCGGGCGCCACCGCCACGTTCACCGCCCTCGCCCCCGACGGCCAGACCCGCACCGTCACCGTCACCCTGGCCGACCGAGACGGCGTCGCCCTGCTCGGCGTCATCGTCACCACCCACGTCGAATTCGCCGAGCCGCCCGTCGACGTGCGGCTCCACATCGAGAACATCGGCGGCCCCTCGGCCGGTCTGGCCTTCACGCTGTCGGTCATCGACGCCCTCACGCCCGAACCGCTCACCGGCAACCTCGACGTCGCCGCCACCGGCACCATCCACCACGACGGCTCGGTGGGTCCCATCGGCGGCGTGCCCCAGAAATCCCACGCCGTCGTGCGAGCCGGCACCGATCTGTTCCTGGTGCCCGCTTCACAGGTCGACGAGGCGATTGCCGTCGCCGAGCCCTCAGTCAGCGTGGTCGGCGTCGAGACCCTCGACGACGCCCTCGCCGCCATCGAAGCCCACCGTTCCTGACCGGGCGTTGCCCGGCAGTCCAGCCACAGCGCGCAGTGCCGACCGCTGCCCAGCGGGCGCGGTTATGACTGCGATGGGCCGATGGAGTCGACGAATCGGGTCATCAGCTCGCGCCAGTCCTCGACCGAGGGAAGCCCGACCTCCCGAGGCTCGGCAGCGGCCGCAAGACGAGCGCCGAGGCCGAGTGCCTGGCAGGCGAACACGATGGCCTCGGTGCTGAGGCTGGCGTCGATCTCGTCTGCGGCCTTGCCTTGGGAGACCACCTCGGCCAGCACGGCGGCCTCCACATCGAGCGACTGTGCCACGTCTGCGCTCAACGACGAATCGCGCCGCGCCATCACGCACGCCTCGAGCATGAGGTTGCGGGCTGCGTCGTCGCTGTCGTCACCGCCGCCGAGCAGCCCGCTGCCCAGTTCCGCCAGCTTCCTGGCGGCCGACAGCTCGGCTTGGCCGGAGACGACTTCGGTTCTGGTCGACCCTCGTTGCTCGACCGCAGCGAGGAACAACTCTTGCTTGGTCAGCCATCTCGCGTAGAGCGCACCCGTGGTGAGACCGCTGCGCCGAGCGATGTCCGCGACACGCGCCGCCTCGTACCCCTTTTCGCCGAAGACGAGTGCGGCCGCGTCCAGAATGCGCTCTGTCGAGACGTCCGAACTGCGCCTGGCTTCGGTCGACGACGGTGCGTCCGATGCCGATGGAGCCTGCATGCCGCGCCAACATTAGCCACAGCCAGAGCGCGTCATTGGTCGGAAGGCAACGGAATTTCACAGACGATTCAGCTCTATTGCAGTAACCCCTACTATCTCTCGCCCCGGAACGGGCCGTCACTTCCGTGGTGCGAGACCGCGAATCAGCCTCCCGACGAAGTAGCTCCAGTCGTCCGCGGCGGGCTCGTATCGGTGGCTCGCCAGCGAACGTGCCACCAGATGACTTCCCAGGCCGAGCGCCTGACACAAGAACACGATGGCGGTCGTGCTCAGGTCTTCGTCGATATCGCCTGCATTCTTGGCGTCTTCCACGATCTCTGAGATCTCCAGCGCCTCGACGTCGAGCGACTCTGAGAGGACCGGGCGCCAGTCCTCGTCCCGCATCGCCTGCGTGCACGCCTCGATCCACATGTTGCGCGTGCTGTCGCGCTGCGCCGTGAGCAGGCTGTCGCCGAGCATGGCGAGCTTCGACGTTGCCAGCACGGGGGCGTTCTTGATCAACAGGAGCATCCGCCGTTCCACAACCTCTCTGAAGGCCGCGTCGAACAGTTCCTGTTTGTCGGACCACCTTGCGTACACGGCGTCCGCGGTCGTATCAGCCCCGCGAGCGATCTCCGCTACCGATGCGGCCTGGAACCCCCTGTCGCCGAACGTGTTGATCGCCGAGTCAAGCAGACGTTGTGCCACTGCCGAGTCGTCGTGATCGTCTCTATCGCTTCGGCGGTCCGGCCCCGAACGCTGAGCGTCGCCATCGTCGAAAGCGGGCACGGCACGAAATAATAGTGACAACGACTATTAGCCGACTCCAATGGAACGGCACGAGCAGGCCGCCCTGAAAATAATGGGCATTACTATTGTCGGATGCGCTCAAGGAAACTGCTGCGCGGGCGGCGGTTCGGGCCAACCGCGCGAGGTGCCGTGGTGGCGGCACTGGTCGCTGGCCTGCTCGTACCAGCGCCCGTGTCTGTAGGGGCGTCGCCAGAGCTGCAGCTCCGTGACATCTCCGAGGCCACGGAGCTGGGCGACATCACCGATGAGGCCAAGACGGTCGTCAACAGCACCATTGACGATGCGGCCGGCGCTGTGGAGCGGTACCGGTTCGAGCTGTCCTCGCCGAAATCGGTGGAGGTGGTGCTGCGTCGGCTGACGGCCAACGCGGATGTGTTCGTGGAAAGCGCCGGGGGCGAGCTGCTGGGTTCGGGCACCGAGCTCGGGCGTTCTGATGAGCGATTCAGCCTGACCCTGGCGGCGGGCACCTACCTGGTGCGGGTGGAGTCCGAGAGTCCCGTGCGGTACCGGTTGAAGCTCAAGCTGACCGAGCCGGTGGGAGAGCCCATCGGCGGTGCCTCGGCAGAATCGCCATCCGGTCCCAGCATCGACACCGGCACGGAGTCGCTGATCGGCACTCGCACCGATCCCGGCACCGGCACCGACCCCGGCACTGGTACTGACCCTGGCACCGGCACCGACCCGGGCACGGACCTCGTCGACGTGTGGTCTGCATCGCTGGACGTGGCGGCGGCCGACGGGGCGGCCGGTTATTCGCTCTGGGCGCGGTTGGGATCGCTGTCGCCGGATCGCTTCGACGTCGACGGCACGACCTACCAGGTCATGGTGCTCGCAGAGATCGCCGGCGGCCTCTATCTGGGTCTGCGCGCCTCGCTGGACACCGATTTCGTTCTCGAGATCGACGGCCAGCAGTTCACCGCCTCCGAGAGCCAGGTGCCGAACGGGCTGGTGCTGCGCGGCACGTACTGGTGGCCGACCGACGGCCTGCTGTCCGCCTCGGCCAGCAGCACCGTGGACGTGTCGCTCAGCGCGGCAACCGACGCGCTCCCCGAACGCAGCGAGGCACCGCCGGGCGCATGGTTCACGGGCGTGCCCCGCACGCACGACAGATCGTCGCAGTTCACGCTGCGGCTCAACTTCGACGAAGCAGATCCTCAGGTCACCGGCGGGTCGATGGCCGACGCGCTCACGGTCACCGGCGGTTCGCTCGTCTCGGCATCGGAGGCAGCGACCGACGGCAAGACCTGGGAGCTCACCGTCACCCCAGACGGACCCGGCGACGTCACCGTGACGCTCCCGGCGGCAACCGACTGCGCAACAGACTTCGCGGTGTGCACCGCCGACGGCCGCATGCTGCGCAACACAGCGCAGGCCACCGTGCCCGCGCGCATCGGCCAGTCCGCCGGCAGGGGATTCACGACGCTGTCCGACTACGGGTCCTACACCTGCGCCCTGCGTGCCGACGGCACCATCGCCTGCTGGGGCCCCGCCTCCTATGGCGAGGCGAACCCGCCCGAGGGCACGTTCAAGGCGCTGGCCTCGGGCTCCATCCACGCCTGTGCCATCCGCACCGATGGCACCATCGCCTGCTGGGGGGACAACTCCTTCTACCAGGGCGACGCGCCGGCAGGCACCTACTCCCAGATAGCGGCGAACGGCCGGACCTCGTGCGCCATCGCCACCGACGCCACTATCACCTGCTGGGGCTACAACGCCTTCGGCCAAGCCATGGCCCCGGCGGGCACCTTCACCGCCGTGACGCTCGGCTGGGAGCATGTCTGCGCCATCCGGACCGACCGCACCATTGCCTGCTGGGGCTACAACGACGAGGACGAGGCCGAAGCCCCGGCGGGCACGTACAAGGCCATCGACGCTGGCGAAGTGCACACCTGCGCGATCGCCACCGACGACACGATGAAGTGCTGGGGCCACTATTGGGACGGGCGGTCCACGTCGCCGGCGGGAACGTACAAGTCGCTCTCGGCCGGCCACGCGCACACCTGTGCCATCACCACCGACGACACCATCACCTGCTGGGGCAAGAACGCCGCGGGCCAGGCAAACGCGCCGTCGGGCACGTACAAGTCCGTCTCCACCGGCGTGGGCCACTCCTGCGCCCTTGCCGCCGACGACACCATCACCTGCTGGGGAGGGAACAACACCGGGGAGAGCGACGCGCCCGACGGCACCTACACCGAGGTCGTCGCCTACTGGGAGCACTCCTGCGCCATCTCCACCGAGGACGGTTCGGCGGTCTGCTGGGGATTCGACCGCGATGCGATGGCGAAAGCGCCGGCCGGCGCCCACACCCAAGTGGCCATCGGCTACTTCCACGCCTGTGCACTGCAAACCGACGGCACCATCGCCTGCTGGGGAGACGACTCGCTGGGGCAGACCCGCGCCCCGGCGGGCACGTTCACGGCCATGACCGTCGGCTACTACCACGGCTGCGCGCTCAAGCCCGACGGCACCATCGCCTGCTGGGGAGACAATGTGCTCGGGCAGACCCGCGCGCCGAGCGGCACGTTCACGGCCATCGCCGCCCGCAACGACCACACGTGCGCGCTCAGCACCGACGCCACGATTGCCTGCTGGGGCTACAACCACCGCGGTCAGACCGACGCTCCCGACGGCACCTACACGGCCATCGCGGCCGGCGCCGACCACAACTGCGCGCTCAGCACCGACGGCACGATCGCCTGCTGGGGAGACAACTACTACAAGCAGAGCAGGCCGCCGGCTGGCACCTACACGGCGATTGCCGCGCACAAGACTCACAGTTGTGCCATCGCCACAGACGGCTCCATTACGTGCTGGGGCGACAAGCGCTTCAGGAAAACCAAGGCACCCGGCGGCACCTACACCGCGATCGAGCTCGCTCAGAACCACAGTTGTGCCATCGCCGTTGACGCCACCGTCGCCTGCTGGGGCCACAGCGACTGGGGGCGCACCAACGCCCCCGCCGGCACCTACACCGCCCTCGCGCTGGGCAGCCGCCACAGTTGTGCCATCGCCACCGACGGCTCCATCGTCTGCTGGGGCCACCAGTGGGGCACCCAGCCAGACACGTCCACCAGCACCTACAGCTCCGTCACCATCGACGACATCCACACCTGCGCCATCGACACCGACGGCACCATCACCTGCTGGCCTCGCTCCCCCGACGGCGTCCGCTGGACCACCAGCACCTGAACACAGGCAGCGCTCAGGCGTCGGCCAAAACGGATTCGCTTCTGAGCACGACCGCGTCGAGCAAGCGTGTCGGCATGTCGCTCGATCTGGCAGCGGCTCCCAAGGCGTCAATCGCGGCTTCGAGATGCGCGGGGGTGTGCTGGGCGATGCGCAGCACCTCGGCGGCAGCCCACTGGGAGTCCATGCCGAATTCACGTGCGAGCTGCTGCCAGTCGTCGATGCGAGCGCCGTCGCCTGCCTGGTAGCCGTCGCCCAGCGACATGGCGAGGTCGATCTCACTCGCTGCCACGCCGGTATACGGCAGCCACGATTCTGTGCCGTACATCGGTGCCAACCGGCAGACGGCGCCGGGAAGGTGCAGCAGAGCGTGATTCTTGGCATGGGCGTCGTTCGCCACGATCAGCCAGCAGTACACCAGCCGCCTGAACCACGATCGAAGATCGGCGCTGCAGTCGCTGCTGTGCATCGCCAGCAGTCGAGCGACATCGCCCGGTCCCGGGCCGCCGTCTCGCTCGAATCGCTGTCCCAGCGGAAGCCCGAGCGCTTGACAGAGGTCTTCTTGATGAATGCGCGCAATGTCGCCGCCGGGGGAGCGCAGGGAGCGGTCGAAGCGCTCCACGACCAGCGTCTCGATGCCCCCGATGAGGGCAACGTGGGTGCGCACCGCCTCGATGCCCAGCCGTCGCGCGGTCGAGAGCGCGAGGTGCTCGCCGACCGCCTGGCCGGGGTACCGGGGCAGCGATGGCTTGAGGATGTGCGTGGTGGGCTCGTCGCCGATCGCTTTGCACCATGGCGCCCTGCCGTGCCGCACCGCAAGCTTCGGCATGGTGCCTGCGAGGCTGAAGCTGGCGGGCGGATCGTCGCGCCACCCGCCCAGCAATGCTCCTTCGCTCATCTCGGCCAGCACCGCGGCGAGGTCGGTCTCCGAGACCGGCTCCAAGGCAGATCTGCGGCTCGGTTGCTCGCCGAGCTGTCTGCGGGCGCCGGCGGTCGTCCCTTCGAACTGGACCGCGCCCGCGCACTCGCTGCCGATGGGCGTGCTGAGCAGGCCGAACGGACTTGCTGAGACCGCCCCGACCCGTCGGCGCCATTCCTCACGCTCGACGGAGCGATCTGGCAGCAGTCCATCCAGCCACGTCTCGACGAGCGGCCCGACGTGCGGCCGGGCGCGCAACGGCAGCGACAGCGACAGCGGTATCGCATCGGGCCAGGCCAGATAGTCGGCGTCGTAGGCCAAGCTGAGTCCGTCGGTGCCTCGCTCGAGGGTGGCAGCCGTCTCGCCGCCGACCCGTACGCGCAGTTCCGCAGGCGTCATTCCAACGGCGCCAACGCGTCGTCGTAGCCCAGGCGCGCCGGATCGACCTCACGCATGACGAGCTCACAGCCGAGCGCAGTGCAGATCTTCACGAGGCCGTCGAGCTGGATGGTCAGCTTCCCTGCCTCTGCGTCGCACACCAGCTTGCGCGAGACCCCAGCCGTGTCGGCGAGCGCTTGCTGGGTCAGTCCGAGCTGGTCGCGGCGGCCCGTGATGGCGCTCGCCAACGACCCGGGGGTTCGCACAACGCGCGTCGCCAAAGTGGCCATGTCCACAGCGTAGTGGATTGTAACCGAACGCATACAGTCAACTATCTGGCACTGAACGCATACAACACGAGCAAAAATGTAATCGAGCGCATGCAGGATAATCTGTAGAGAACCCGTGTGACCTGCATATTAGGGGCTCATGACGATGCCGCAGCACCGGCCCGAGGCACGTGTTTGCGGGGGTAGGACGGCTGCGCGATAGTTGTACAAACTATGAACTGAAGTGATGGCAGTCGGGCTCGCGGCGGAACCGAGCCGCCGCCGGTTGTTGCACCGAGTTCGAGGAGCGAGCGCCATGACGCTGAATCGGTCTCCCTCTCTTCCCCGCCGCCGCACGCGAGCAGCAGTCCTGGCAGCGCTGGTTGCCGCCGGGGTGCTGGTCGCCACCGTGGCGCCTGCGAACCTTGCCTCAGCAGCGGCGCCCGCGGCCGTCACCGGCTTGAGCGTGGAACCGGGCTATGAACCCGGAGAGCTGTATGTGAGCTGGGATGCGCACCCGGGCGACCCGGCCGCCTACCGGGTGTCGTGGGCGCCTGACGGCGACGTGTTCAGGACGTACACCGACACCGAGTGGAACGCGTTCCCCGAAGAGAACGAGTTGACCATCTCCGGCCTCGAGCCCGGCGCGCTCTACATGGTGAGGGTTCGGGCCCGCTTCACCAATAACAACGGCGACTGGAGCTGGGTCGAGACCGGTGCCGCTGCGACCGAGTCGAGGCCCAGGATCACGACTCCCAAGAAGGCGACGTCACAGTCCGCCCAGGAGGCCTGGGGGGTGGAGCCGAGCAAGGAGCCCTCGCAGGGGAAACAGGACGAGGATCCAGACGAGGGGTCGTCGCAGATCGAGCCCAGAAATCACGAGCCCGAACGCGAATTCCTGCTCGACGAATTCGACAGCATCGATTGCGGCAACTCTGCCTGCACAAGGCACAGGAGCTATCGCGTGTCCCTCACCGCGGGGCGCAGGTACGTGGCGGAGGTCTGGGGGAGCAGCAATGCGCGGGGCGGCAACGCGGAATTGCTGGTCATCACTGCGGTCGAGTCCCCCAACCAAGCCAATCTCGGTTCCGACTACTCCGCCGTCGGGATCACGCTGAGAGAACCCAGGGTGATCTTCACCGCGTCGGAGATCCCGGGCTGGCATCTGGTCAAGGTCCGCATCGACGCCGAGAGGCACCCACAAGGCGAACCGTGGACCTTCAGGGTCGTCGTGTACCCCTACGTCCCCTACGAAGACTGCGCAGCCAGCACCAAGACGGCCTGCGCCGCGGCGGTGGGCGGCGAAACGCCTGGGGAATTGGAGATCGCGAGCCTCAGCAGGAGCGACGAGGACTGGTTCGAGGTGGGACTCGTCGGCGGCCAGCTCTACGAGGTGGTCCTGCGTGGCGACTCGACCGCCCACAAGGCAGTGGGCAATCCGTGGCTGAAAGGCGTCTTCGACCACCGCGGCCGGCTGCTGGACAGCGACGGCAACGTGCATCCGTACCCGTACTTCGGCTCAACGCAGGGCACCGCCGACGGCGATTCCGGGCCGGGGAACACCGCGCTGACGTACTTCACCCCCCGCTCCAGCGGCACCTACTACGTCGGCGCCGGGGCCGGCGGCGGCGCCAACAGCCGCGACGGCCACTACGTGCTCGCAGTGCATACCCACGCCACCGGCGTGCTCGCCAACGATGACTGCCTTCCTGGCATGACCGCAAGCGCCTTCAGCGTCTATGCGGACATCATGTTCCGGTACTTCTACGGTCAACGGCTCGGCTTGCCGAATACCCAAGCCCACTACGACGCTGCCAATGCCCGCCTTGCCGGCAACGACCTCGCTGCCCACGACCAGAACTGCGAGATCGGGGTCGGCGAGACCGTGCAGGGTCGCATCGAGCACAGAGGGCTCTTGTCCGGCCGCTTCAGCGGCAGAGTCTTGGTCGAAAGCGAGCGGGACTGGTTCAGGGCCCACTTGACTGCCGGAACCCGCTACCAGGTCGAGGTCAACACCCGCCAGGGCGGCATGCACCACCCCGATCTCGGACCCATGTACGACGCTGACGGCGTCGAGGTCCGCGACGGTAACGGCGGGAGCGGCGACGCCGCCTACAGCGAGCGCTACCACTTCACCCCCGACGTCGACGGCGACTACTACATCGAGGTGGCCGCGGCGTCCTCGTCGGGCCCGTTCAACACCGGCCGCTACTGGCTCACCCTCACCGAAGCCCCCTGACTCCACCTGGGCCTAGATGGCTGATGCCGCCTAGAGCGCCGAAGCGATACGGCTGACGATCAGAATCACGACCGCAGCGAAGCCCGCGATGAGGCCGTATTTCAGGGTGCGGCCGGCGAAGACGACGACGCCCTTGACCATGCCGTAACCACGGAGAATGACGTGTGCGCAGCGAGGGCATGCGAAGGCTGTCTCAGCGACTTGCGCGCCGCATACCGAGCAGGCCCTTGACCGCTTTACGAGCTGGCTCTGGCGTGCTCCGAGACGCACAATCCAATAGTAGTAACCAATATGTTGCAAACGGAGTTACGGGTGGGGCTAGGTGCTGACGATCTGGAGGCTGTGCTCGGTTGCCGCTGCAGCGAGTCTGGCGTCGAAGGTGACGACCGCTCGTGCTCGGTGACTGAGGGCGGTGTCGAGCACGACGGCGTCGGGCAGCCGCAGCCCTGTCTGGGCTCGCAGTGCCGCCCAGCGCACGGGTGCATCGCGGTCGACCTCGGGAATCTCGAACGCTGCGCGCAGCCGCAGCACAGCATCGGGCAGCACGCCTAGGCGGGCCGGCGCAACGAGGCACTCGGCGAAGGTGACCGGGTGCAGCCACACGTCCTCGTCGGCGATGCCCCGGTTGATGGCCGCCGCGGCGAGGTGGTGATCGTCGCTCGGGTCGCGCAGCGCCACCACCCAGCTCGCATCGGCGACGATCACCCAGGCCAGTCCTCGGTGCGGTCGTACAGCTCGGCCGAGCCGGGCAGCGACCCGGCCAGTTCTGCCCGGGCATCAGCGCGTCCGGCCGGCGAGCACCCGCCTCGGGCCCAGTCCAGCAACACGAGCTGCACGAGCTTCGCCCTCGGTACGTCTGACCAGCGCTGCGCCGCCGCGTCGAGCACGTCGGCGATCTCGTCCGTCTCAGTCACGGGGTGACGAGGCCTCGTGGTCGGCACGGCGAGAAGTGTAACACCAGGTGTCACACCAATCGCTTTTGGCAATTCGGGCCGAAAGACCTCGATCGATGCTCGGCCCAGCTAGGGCCCATGGCGTTCAGCCGCGCAGCCACTCCGTGATGGCTACGACTGCTGCGAGCGCTGCCACGATTTCGATGGGCAGTGCAATGGCGATCCGCCGCAGGCGCTGGTCCAACGTCTTGCGGTCGGCCTCGCGCTGTGCGGCCACTTCCTTGCGGTCGGCCTCGCGCTGCACAGCCAGCGCCTCCCGATCGGCCGCGCGCTGAGCGGTCATATTCAGCTCGAACGCGGAGAACTTTGCCGAGAGCACGGCTTCCAGGTGCTGCTTGGTCACCAGGTCCGACAGCGGCGCGGCCGGCAGGCACGACATCAGGTTCTCCGCCAGCGGCTCGTCGGTCTGTTCACACAGCCAAGCGTAGAGGCGGGATCGATCTTCTTCAGACAAGCCGCCCTCCCGGTGCCAGCTGCGAACTGCCGGGAACCGTAGAAGGTGCCGGTCGGCATCCAAAATGAATTTCAAACCATTTGATTGTTTGTCAGACTGACGATGCAGCAGGCGGTCCCGCCGTGCCATCCCCTAGCCGCCGACTGGCGAGAAATAGAGTCCGACATGATGTCCGAATTGACGCATTTTGTACCGTCCAGCGGTCCGCGCCGACGATTCCGGGGCCGCTGCAGCGCACGCTTGGGGCGGTGGATGAGCGCCCGATTCTCGCTGCGCCGAAAGCTGCGCGGCGGCACGGTGGCGCTCGCTGTTCTCGCCCTGATCGCAGCCGTGCTGGCACCTACAGCAGTGGCGCAGAGCCGGTCCATCGGCACCGTCGTCATCGCGAACGGCTGGAGCTCTGCCGACTCGGCCGTCGCCTCGGCTCTCGCAGCCCTCGAGAGCGACAGCCGCTCCGATGCGGTCGTGCTGTATGCGACCAGAAGGGAACTGCCGTCCCGTGTAGCGAACTTCATCGAAGATCACGATCCCTCCGAGGTGATCCTGGTCGGCGGCACAGCCGCGCTTTCCAGCAACGTGCAAGCCGACGTGGCCGACATCGTCGGCAGCTCTGCCGTCAGACGGATCGAGGGACGCGACCGCTTCGACACGGCCGCCAAGGCGGTTCCCTCCACCGCCACCACATTCATCGTGGCGAATGGCTACAGCGCCGCCGACACAGGCGTCGCGGCCGCGCTGGCAGCTGCGGTGCTGCTCGCCGAAGCCGACAGGTTGACCGAGCCCACCGAACGCATCATCAGCGAGCAGCAGCCTTTGGCAGTCGAATTCGTCGGCGGCACTGCGGTGCTCGCGGCAGAGCTGGCTGATCGTGTGCAGGAACTCGCTCCGTCGATTCGCCGGGTACCCCGCCACAGCGGTGCATCCCGCACGGCCACAGCTGCGGCAGCCGCACCGAACCGGTCCACCACGCTGGTGATCGCCAACGGGTGGAGTCCGGCAGACATGGGCGTCGCCGCCGCGTATGCGGCCATCACCAGCAATGCCGCGGTGCTGTACTCGGAGACAGACGAGTTGACCACGCCCACCGAGAACCGCATCCGGGCGCTGGCACCGCGCGCCCTCGTGCTGGTCGGCGGCAGCGCGGCGCTCGACACCAGCCTGCACGCTCGCCTGCGCACCCTTGCCCCTGCAGCGACGATTCACAGAATCAGTGGCTCGGATCGCATCGACACCGCCGTGCGCGCTGCGGACGGCAGGCTGACCGAGATCGCGACTGACCCGCCCGCTGCGCCCACGTCGCTCACTGTGACTCCCAGGAACGGTGGCTTGGACGTGTCGTGGCTCGCACCCACGAGGACGACGGATGCCTCGAGCAACGACGATCCCGAGGTCACGGGCTACGCCATCCAGTACCGCGTCTGCACGGCCGCGGACGAGACCTGCAGGTCCAGCCCGAGATGGGGCACGTGGCGGTCGTTCAGCCATTCGGGCACCCGTACCAGCACGACCATCTCCGGGCTGACGAACGGCACGGCGTACCAGGTGCAGGTGCGGGCGCGCAACAGCGCCGGGCTCGGGCCGTGGTCGGTGACCGAGACCGGCACGCCGCTGGCGCAGACAGCAAGGCCCTCGGTGCCCTCTGGCCTGACGGTGGAGGCGGCGAACCGGCTGCTGAAGGTGTCGTGGTCGCCGGCGCTTCCCCCGAGGAACGGCACGGTCAGCGGCTACGAGGTGGAGTACCGGCGCTGTCCCACGAGCACCACCTGCAGCAGTTGGATTCCCCACAGCCATTCGGGTACCGGCACCACCACCACCATCACCAGGCTGGTCAACGGCATCTCCTACGAGGTGCGGGTGCAGGCCACGAGCAGCAGGGGCGACAGCGGCTGGTCACCGTCGAGGTCAGGGACACCTGCGCTGCTGCCGGGCTTCGAGCGCCCCCCGGATCTGACACCAGGAGACCGGCAGATCCTCGTGCAGTGGAACGAACCTGCCGATTCTGGGTCGCCGATCCGCGATTACGACGTTCAGTACCGGGCCTGCACTGCGACGCCGAAAGACTGCTCGGACAGCGAGACCGAGGTGTGGGGTGCATGGAGAGCGCGCAGTCATTCGGGTACCGCGCAGAACTCGACGATCAGCGGGCTGACCAACGGCACTGCGTACGAAGTACAGGTGCGGGCCAGCAACTCCAACGGTGCGGGACCGTGGTCGGAAGCCGCGGAGGCCAAGCCGATCTCGGCGCCGGCGAGGCCGAGCACCCCGATCGTCGAGCCCGGCAACACGAAGCTGGTGGTGACTTGGACGGCACCGGCGGACAACGGCAGTCCCATCACCGGCTATGACGTCGAGTACTGCACCGGCACCTGCGCCAACGACGCGGACTGGGATGACAACAGTCACTCGGGCACCGATACCAGGGACGAGATCACCGGATTGGAAAACGGCACGACCTACAGGGTGCGGGTACGGGCTATCAACGATGTCGGCGGCGCGGGCCTGGGCGTGGGGCCGTGGTCTCCAGTCAGGACTGCTGCGCCGAAGGCCTTGCCCGAAGCCCCCGGGCTGCCGACGTTGACCCCAGGTGACCGCAAAATCGATGTCTCGTGGAGTGCGCCGACGACTGCCCCCGGCACGACGATCACCGGCTACGGCGTGCAGTTCCGGGCCTGCGCGGCCACGTCTGACGACGATCCGCCCGTGTGCGAGAGGTGGGCTGGCTGGCGGTCCCGCAGCCATTCGGGCACTGACACCACGTCAGAGATCACCAGCTTGACTAATGGCACCGAGTACCAGGTCCAGGTACGGGCCCGCAACGCCAACGGCTTTGGGCCGTGGTCGGTAGCCGCGAGCGAAACGCCGCTCGGCACGCCGTCGAAGCCTGCGACGCCGAGGCTGACCGCTGGCGACGGAGAGCTCGTGGTGACTTGGACCCCGCCGGCGGACAACGGTTCACCCATCACCGGCTACGGCGTTGAGCGTTGTGAGAGCACAGCCGACTGCACGCCAGACGGCGACTGGGTCGACGACAGCCCTGGCTCACTTCTGACCCCTGACGAGACCACCGGCACAGTCACGTACACGCTCGACAATCTGACCAACGGCACGACCTATCGGGTACGCGTCCGAGCCATCAACGATGTCGGCGGAGCAGGCCAAGGCCTGGGTCCTTGGTCCTCGACCGTGTCGGGAACGCCGACAGTGCGTCCCGACTTCCCCACCGGCTTGACCATGAGCGTGGCCAACCGGCAAGTTGGCCTGTCGTGGAGTGCCCCGAGCGGCCAAGGGGCGACGATCAGGGGCTACGACATCGAGTACCGCGCCTGCGAGGCGACCAACGACGACGACACGGTTCTGACCTGCGGCTCCGGCACCGACCAGACGTGGGGCGACTGGAAGACGAAGTCTCATTCGGGCACCGGCATCACCGCGACGATCACCGGCCTGACCAATGGCACCAGGTACCAGGCCCGGGTGCGGGCCCGAAACGTCAACGGTCCAGGGCCGTGGTCGCCAGAGCCGTACCCATCTGGCATCCCCTTGGCAGCACCGTCGCCGCCGACAGGTCTCACCGTGGAAGCCGCACACCTGAGGTTGAGCGTCTCGTGGACGGAGTCGGTGTCGAACGGTGCGGACATCACCGGCTACGTGATGCAGCACCGGGCCTGCACGGCGACGCCGACGAACTGCACTTCGAACCCAAGGTGGGGCGAATGGGAACCAGCGGATACCGACACCAGTTCTGACACCACGACCTCCAGGACCATCACCACTCTGGGTGGCAGCGCCCTCGTCAATGGCACCAAGTATCAGGTGCGGGTGAAGGCAACGAGCGCAAGCAGCGGCGTCAGCGGCTGGTCGCAGATCAAGTCCGCGACGCCGGCGGCCGTGCCTGACGCTCCGAGCAGTTCGCTGACGCTGACACCCGATGATCGCCAGATCACCGTGACGTGGACCCCGCCGACGAACAACGGTGCGGCAATCACCGACTATGACGTCGAGTTCCGGGCGTGCACGGCGACCGACGGCGACACGACGATTCGGACCTGCGCTGCCAATCCGACCTGGGGCAGTTGGTTGCCGCACTCTCACTCGGGTGCGAGCACCACAGCGATCATCGTCAGCCTGACCAACGGCACGAAGTACCAGATGCGGGTGCGTGCCACCAACGCCAACGGCGTGGGACCGTGGTCGGTGCCGTCGGCGACCGACGGGACAACGCCTATCGGCGCACCGGCGATGCCCACGACGCCGAGGGTGACGGCGGGCAACACCAAGTTGACGGTGGATTGGATCACGCCGCGATCCAACGGCTCGACGATCAACGGCTACGAGGTGGAGTACCGCGCCTGCACCGCCCCCGCCTCAGAGTTCATGGTTCGCTCGTGCGCTTCAAATCCAACGTGGGGCAACTGGACGCCGCACTCTCACTCGGGCACCGGCACCACTGCGACCATCGGTTCGCTGACCAACGGCACTGCGTATCAAGTCCAGGTGCGCGCCACGGCTGGAGGTAATCGCATCGGCCCGTGGTCGTCGCCGGTCACGGCGATGCCGATCGGTGCGCCCGACGCGCCGGCCACGGTCGAGTTGGCATCGGGCAACCGGGCGCTCTACGTGTCGTGGACGGCACCTGTCTCGAATGGAGCAACGGTCACGGGCTTCAAGGTTCGGTACTGCATTAGCACCGGAAGCTGTGACCCGAGCACGGGCACCGACTGGCGGACGTTCAATGTGAGCGGTGCCAGCCGGAGGACCCAGACGATTGGGAACCTCGCGAACGACTCCACGTACGCCGTCGAAGTCCTGACGACCAGCAGAAGCAAGGGCGAAAGCAGTTGGAGCAGCCAAGAGAATGCGAAAGCAGGCGGTCCGAATCGAGTCTCGACGCCTCGACTGACAGCGGGCAGTCAGCAGATCGGCGTGACCTGGACGGCGCCCGGCCAGAATCACTCGGCGATCACCGGCTACGACATCGAGTACCGGGCTTGCACGGCGACCAACTCCGTCACGACCGTCCTGACGTGCGCTTCGAATCCAACGTGGGGCACATGGACAAGGCAGACCGAGGGTGTCGTCACGACCGCAACGATTCCTGGCTTGACCAGCGGCACCAGGTACCAAGTGCGGGTGAGGGCTGTCAACACTCAAGGGGCAGGCCAGTGGTCGGCAGTCGCGTTGGCGACGCCCACGTCGTGACCTAGCTTGCAGCGGCATGTATTCAGCAGCGGGCCCCACGCGCCGACGCCAGCCCCGACTCCGACGTCGGCGCGCACTTGCATCGGCCGCGCTGTGCGTCGCCTTGACCGGTTCGGTGCTTGTCGCTCCCTCTCCGGCGTCTGCCCAGACAGCGGACGTCCAGACGCAGCGGATTTCCAGTTCCGATGTCTTCAACATCGCTGCGGTGGCCGCAGGCCGCACCTGCGACTCGTCGACCGGCTCTCACAGCGTTGCGCTGGCATCCGGCGAGAACTGGCCCGACGCACTTGCGGGCGCGGCGCTCGACCGCCCGCTGCTGCTGACCAAGCAGGCGTTCCTCCCCGCGGCCACCCGGGCGTACCTGGAGCCGTGCGCATCGCATCCGAAAGCCAAGGTCATCATCCTGGGCGGCACGGCAGCAGTATCCGAGAATGTCGCCGAGACGCTGTCGTCGATGGGCTACCGGGTTGACCGCTTCTCGGGCGACGACCGGTATGCCACCGCCCGCCGGGTCGCACGCCAATTCGCACCCGACGAAATCAGCACCGTCTATCTGGCCTCGGGCGCCAACTTCGCCGACGCGGTGGCGGCCGCCCCGAGCGTCACCCGGGAAACCCCGCTCATCCTCACCACACCGAAGAAATTGCGCGACGAAGCACGGCGATTCCTCACCGACGCCGACCGCACGGTTTCGGAAGTGATCATCCTGGGCGGACACGCAGCGATCTCCGCCGAGGTGGAAGCCGAGATCAAGGCGCTCGGCATCGAGACTGACCGCATCGCCGGCGCGACGCGCTACGAGACGGCGGCGCAGATCGCTCGGCGTGCGCTGAGCGCACCGGACTGCCACCCCGTCACCGACGTAGCAGTCGCCAGCGGCACGGTCCCCTACGGCGGGCTCGTCGCCGGCGCAGTGCGCACACCCTGCCAGCCGATGCTGCTGGCACCCGATCCGGGCAGCGACGTGCCCGATGCGCTGACGGAATTCGGCCGCGACTGGAACCTGGCCATCGGCACGTCGACCAAGGCCATGGTGATCGGCATCGGCTCGTCATCGGTCATTGCATCGGCCGCGCTCGTGGCGGTCGCCACGGGCGCCGTCTCCGGTGCAGGCGCCTCGGGCTCGGCACCCGGAACGCAGGACTGGAGCAGGGTGGCTGAGGGGGTGGTGCTGGTGGAGTGCCTCAACACCGAGGGCCGCACGCAGCGGTCTGGCTCGGGATTCGCTGTGGGCAACGGCCGCCAGATCGTGACCAACTATCACGTGCTCGAGCTCTCACCAGGGGGGCGTGTCTGCGGACGCATCTGGGTGTCGCTGGGCGGCACGTTCACCGAGGAGCCGAGCCGCCGCATTCCCGTGACCGTCGAGCGCGCAGCACCAGACCAAGACCTGGCACTGCTTCGGATCGACGAGGGCACCGCGCAGCTTCGAACGCTGACCCTGTCCACCGAGGAGCTGCGAGCCGGCGAGCTGATCACCGCACTGGGCTACCCGGGTGTCGGCGGCGACACCTTGACGCTCACCACCGGCCGCTACTCGGGCACCGCAGAGATCAATGGCGCGACGTGGATCAAGACCGACACGCCGATCGCCCCTGGCAACAGCGGCGGCCCGGTGCTCAACGACCGCCAGGAAGTCATCGGCGTCGCCACATCGCTGCGGATAGCCACCACCTCCGGCGGCAGGGTTGTGGGAACGCTGGGCCTGCTGGTGCCGGCAGCGGATGTAGCCGCGCTGATCGCCGGCGACATCGGCGAGTAGCCCTGAGGAGCCGATGGCCTGCGGGGGATGAGCGATGCAGCCGGCCCGATGTGCGAGGCTCATAGCCTGATCTCTCCGATGAAGCGGAAGAAGCGCCGCGTCGCAGCGGCAGTCTTGGCCGCGCTCATGGCGGCCTCGTTTCTGGCTGCCGTGGGCGGCACGCCGGCCAACGCTGCGAACACGTCCGGCGAGGAGCTGATCGACACCGACAACGACGGCATCGGCGACACGCGGGAGTTCGCGGGCTCGCACCGCTACAACACCGCCGTTGCCCTCGCCCAGCGCTTCGCCGAAGACGAGGACAACCTCTCCACGGTCATCATCGCCTCGGGCGAAACACAGGTCGACGCCATCGCTGCCGCCGGTCTCGCAGGCAACCTGCGGGCACCGGTCCTGCTCACTCGATCCGGCCAGCTTCCCCACAACGTCGCCCGCTTCATCGAAGAGCACGGCATCGCCAAGGTCATCATCGTCGGCGGCACCGCCGTGATACCGAACGCCATCAAGACGGCCCTCGAAAACCTCGACACACAGCCCGATGTCGAGCGGGTCTCGGGCGCCGACCGCTACGCCACAGCGGCAGCCATCGGCGAACGCATCAAGGGACCCATCCCGTCGTGGTGCGGCTCGAGACAGCGAGCCGTCATCCTCGTCAACGGCGGCGATGTCGGGCGTTCCGACTCGATCATCATCGGCCCGCTGGCG
The DNA here is from genome assembly GCF_028283155.1 of Candidatus Poriferisodalis multihospitum. NCBI lineage: Bacteria > Bacillati > Actinomycetota > Acidimicrobiia > Acidimicrobiales > Candidatus Poriferisodalaceae > Candidatus Poriferisodalis > Candidatus Poriferisodalis multihospitum. The sequence goes on from NZ_JAPYOK010000032.1 coordinate 18,640, forward strand.
TATCGCCTCGGCATGCCGATCCTGCTCACCGAGCTGCGCACGCTGCCTCGGGCCACCCGCAACTTCATCACCGACAACGACGTGCATCGGGTCGTCATCGTGGGCAGCGACGCGGCGGTGTCCGAGCGTGTCAGAGACTCCCTGGTCGACGACCTCGACGTCGTCACGGCGCGTCGCATTGCCGGCGGCACGGCCGCCGCCACCTCGGTTGCGCTCGCCCAGGAGATGCTGCGCAACTGCGCCGACGAGCTGGGCACCAACCGCGACATGGTGGCGCTCGTGAACCGCGACGCATCCGCGGACGGCATCGCGGCAGCGCCGACGCTGGGACGGGGTCTTGGCAACGCCGGGGCAGTGCCGATCCTGCTGGTCGGCGACACGCTGCCCTCAGAGGTCCGCGACTATCTCGCCTCCACGCCCGAGACTCGCTCGGGACGTGACACGCACATGAGCATCCTGGCCATCGGCGGCACGGCCGTGGTCAGCAGATCGGTCATGAACCGGGCCGTGGAGGCGGCGCGCACCACCGTGGGGCTCACGGCGAAGATCAAGGTCGAGATCGATCCGATCACCGGCGAGTACGAGACGCACACCACCGGCGGTGTCACCGGCGGCGTGTTCACGGTGACCTTCAGCGACGATGTGAGACGTCCGGCGGTCGGCGGCTCTGTCCGAGACACCGTGCTGGACCCGACCATGTACCGCATCAACGGTCGTCGCATCGCCGGTGTCACACCCGGCACCACCAGCGACGAGCCGATCCAGCTCGTCGACGAGATCTACATCACCGATCGCACGGTCACCATCCGGCTGTCGCACATCCTCGAGCCCGGCGACACCATCACTGTGCTGGGCGGTGCCAGGGTCGGGGCCGGCGGCGATCTGCGCCGGCTCGAGCGCACGTCGCTCACGCTGCCCAAGCTCACGCCTGAGGTCGACCGTTTCGCCCCCAAAGTCGACATCCTGGCCGTGGCGGGCATGCAGACCTTCAGGGTGTTCATCACTGAGCCGAACCTGGTCCATGAAGACCTGACGAGCGTGGAGCGGGACGACCACATCCGCCTCACCGGCTACGGCAACCGCGATCTCAGCGTCACGAGCACGAGCGGGCTTCTCGACGCCGATGACGGACCGGTGGGCCGTCACACCGCCACCCATGCGGTGGACATCACCGTCAGCGAGCCGCTGGTCGCACGTGACTCGATCATCATCCAGCGCCTTGCGGTGCGCGATGAGCGGGGCATCGGCAACGCGCTGCGCCGCCTGGTGGTGCCTGAGCCGAAGGAACCCGGCAAGTTCGAGATCGCCGGCGTCTTCGTCGGCAACCAGGTGAACACGGTCAACCAGGCGAGGGCGACCATCGAGACGCTCGGCTCGCCGGGAGTGGCGAAGATGCGTGTCACCGCACGGTCGACCGGTGCTGCTGCGGGCGCCAACGGCAACGAGTGGGTGATCTACGGCTACGACGACCGGTCCGGCGCGACGCCAGAAGAGAAGGCGGCGAGCGAGAACGCCTTCGACATCACCGTCAACGTCGACGCGAACAACCAGATCATCAGCTATGTGATCTCCGAGCGGACGCCCACGAGGGACATCGGCCGGGTTGCCAACCTGCTCGACCTGGCCTCGGCCCTCAACCGCAATACCACCTTCAGGTCGAACTTCACGGTCGACTACGTCCGAGCCGACGACGGGGTGACCAAGGCCGACCCGAACGACACCAAGGAGACCCCGCTCGGCGCTACCGACTCCGCAGGCGTGCGCCTGAGCCGCGGTCTCTCGGCGGTCGGCGTGCTGGTCAAGTTCAACGATGCCGTGCAGAGCCTCACAGCGACCGGCGATGTGTACGACATCGAGACAGACCTGGTGGAGCTGGGCTCGACCGGCTGGGAGAGCAACGCGCTGTTCTCAGCGCCCACCGACGAGGTCTTCATCACCTACTGGGCGTCCGACCCCGAGGCGCTGCCGCACCGGACCGCATTCCGGATCATCATGCCCGGCCGTGCCACCAACTACCACGACGCGGACGACGACGTAACGAACGGGCTGGAAGGCACTCCCAGCAGGCGCGTGGCGCTCAGCAGCTTCCGGCCCGACAGCAGACTGAAGCCCGAAGAGCTCACCGCCACGGAACTCACCGACCTCCTCGGCCGCCTCTTCCCGTAGGCGACATGGCGCCAGCCGCCGAAGCGCACCTCCAGTCTGGCGACGTCGGCCCGCGGTGTGATCAGCCGATCACACCGAAAGCGTCAAGCCAGATCGGCAACCCAGCCGACAGGACGATGCCCGCAAGCCAGAAGTGGCGAACCCGAGCCGACCGGCGGTCCTCTTCGCGCTGAGCCACCAGAAAGTCGACCTTCGCATCAAGCTTGGCGAGTCTCGCGTCGAGTTCTGCGGAGAAGAACTCCTTGGTCACCAGATCGGGCAGCGGCGCGGGCGATATGCACGACATCAGGTACTCCGCCAGCGGTTTGTCGGCCTGCTCACAGAGCCAATCGTAGAGGCGGGAACGATCTTCTTCAGACACGGAACACTCCAGCGGCATCGAGATGGGGAGTAGCCTCGTGTGAGCATTCACACATAAGGCTGTACGTAATGAAGACGTAAGCTAGTCCCGATGTAGCTGAATTTTTAATCATTTACAGTTATTGTGATGTCTATCTGCTCGGCATCGCGGATTCGTGATTCTCGGGCCGGCCGCATCCTCGAGCCCGAGACCCGGATTGAGGTCGAATTTGACGCGATTGTGGGGTAGTTCACCCCGAGAATCGCCAGCCCGAGACCACGAGGAGCAGAGCGACACGAACGGCGACGGCGTCAAAGAGCGCGAGTTCGCCGGCACTCACCGTTACAACACTGCGGTAGCGCTCGCAGAGCGTTTCGCCGCTGACGAGGGCAGCGTTTCGACGGTGATCATCGCCTCAGGCGAGTCCCAGGTCGACGCGGTGACCGCAGCGGGTCTTGCAGGCAACTTGAACGCGCCGGTGATGCTGACGCGCTCGAACCAGCTCCCGCACAACGTGGCTCGCTACATCGACGAGCACAACGTCACTGATGTGGTTGTGGTCGGTGGCACCGCTGCGGTACCGGATGCGATCGTGACCGCGCTCGAAGGCTTGGGCTCGCGTCCGAGTGTGGAGCGCATCTCCGGTGCAGACCGGTATGCGACTGCTGCTGCGATCGGCGACCGCCTCGGTGGCCCGAACCCCACGTGGTGCGGCTCGAGCCAGTCGGCGGCGATTCTGGTCAACGGTGGCGAGGACGGCCGCGCTGATGCGGTGATCTCTGGTCCGCTGGCGTTCCGCCTCGGTCTGCCGATCCTGCTCACCGGCGCTGATGAGCTGCCTGAGTCAACGTCGAGATTCTTGACGGACAACAAGGTCGAGCGTGTCGTGGTGGTCGGCGGCATGACCGCTGTGTCGGCCGGCATCGTGAATGAGCTGGTCGAAGAGGTCGGCGTCGTAAATGTGCAGCGCATCTCGGGCGGCTCTGCCGCGGCGACCTCGGTGATGGTCGCCAAGGAGATGCTCGGCAGCTGCGCCGCCGTGCTGCAGACCAACCGCAACCTCGTCGCGCTCGTGAATCGCGACGCCATCGCGGACGGCATTGCTGCTGCTCCGGTGCTGGGCCGCGGCCTCGAGGTTGCGGGTTCGGTCCCGATCCTGCTGGTGGGTGACGATCTGCCTGCTGCGGTGAGCGACTACCTGGCCTCCACTGCTGAGGTGCGTGCCGGAAACAAGACGCACTTGGACATCGTGGCGATCGGCGGCACTGCTGTGGTCAGCAACATGGTGATGGCAGACGCCGTCGCCGCCGCGAAGACCTCCAGCATGCTCACTGCGGAGATCAAGGTTGTCAAGAACGCGACCGGCACCGCGTACGAGACATGGAGCTGTGATCACGACGGCGATACGGGCACCGACGATGTGGTCTGCGGCGGCGTGTTCACCGTGACATTCAGCGACAACGTCAAGCTGCCCGTGGACGCCGACGATCCTGGCGACGGCATCCAGGACGACGAGTTGCGCGGAACCGCTCTCGACCCGACGCTGTACCGGCTGAACGGGCGCCGCATCGAGGCACTGCACACTGCTGCCTTTGACCCCCGCTTGGCCCCAGCACCCACGGGAACGGACGAGGAGCTGATCGGCTACAGCGACCTGGTGTTCACTGCGGATCGCACGGTCAAGATCTATCTGTCGCACGTCTTGGAGCCGAATGACACGATCAGCGTGGTCGGCGGCGGCAAGATCGGCGCCAAGGAGGACATGCGTCCGCTCGAGGATGCAGAACTCAAGCTCGGCAGTCTCGTTGTTCCCGTCGACCGCAGCGCGCCGTCAGTGGAGATTCTCGCTGTCGCAGGCAACGACACGTTCGATGTGCTCGTGACCGCGTCGGCCGCGCTCTTGCACGATGAGTTGGAACTGGGCGACTTCGCGGACTATGTCGAAATCAAGCCCAAGGCCACTGGAAGCACCACCGCGGTCTCCGCCACGCCCGTGCCGTCACCCCAGACTCCGAGTCGGCAAGGCGTGGTCGCGCGATGGCGGGTGACTGCTTCAGCGGCTCTCGCTGCGGGTGATGTGATCGAGGTGGATCGCAACGCGTTCCTCGGCAAGAACGGCCGTGGCAACGCGCTGGAACGCGAGACGGTCAAGGCCGTCAAGACCAACACGGCGCCTCCGACCGGCACCGGCGACTTTGAGATCGTCAGCGTGTCAATCGGCGACTACGTGCACACGGCGCAGGCGACAGCGGTTGTTACAGCTGTCGAGCCAGATGCCGGTGCCAAGTTGATCATTGGCGCCAAGAAGGGCGGCATCGCGGACGGCGCAGTCGGTAACGATTGGGTCATCTACGGCTACGACGACCGCCCCGACAGCGACGGCACCATCGACGGCGTGCAGAACGGCAACATGTTCAGCATTCGTGCTGCCGTGGACACTGCGAACAAGGTCATCAGCTACACGATCTCCCAGACCAGTCCGCCCACGCCGCTGGCTTCGGGAACTGGACCGACGTTGGGGGACCTTGCAGTCGCACTGGTGTCCACCAGTGACTTCAGTGCCAACTTCAGCGTGAGCTACAACGCGCCCACTACCCAGCGCAAGAACCATGCGCTCGGCGGCACTGACGCCACCGGTGAGCACTTCGGAAACACCGCTGACACCGAGACAGTCGGCATGACCGCAGTCGGCGTGGTTGTCAGGTTCAACGCGCACGTGGCCAGCCACGTTGAGCTCTCGGGCACCACTGCGCTTGAGGCTTCGCTTGCGCTTGAGGCTTCGCTCGGGGGAACTGCTGCTGTAACCGTCACCCATTTGACCCCGGACAATCAGCTGCACATTTCGTACAGCTCGAGCATGATGACGGCACTCCCGAAGCGTTCCGGATTCCGCGTCATCCCGGCCGATGTCGCGTTCGGCTACGACGGGGCGGGTACCGCCAACAGTGCCGCTGGCACCGGCAACGCCCGGGAGATTCTGAACAGTCTCCGCCCGGACAGCCGCATCAAGCATGTGCTTCCCTAGAGAGCTGAACCCACGATCGGGCAGCTTCGCCTGATCAACGGCTGAGCCGGCCCAACAGCCGGCGAGACCAAGAAGGACCCCGGGGCTCCGGCCCCGGGGTCCTTCGCATCTGAAGAAGATCGATCTCGGCTCTACGCTTGGGTGCGTGAGGCGACCGACGAGCAGGCAGCGGAGTACCTGATGTCGTGCCTCCCACCAGCACCGCTGTCCGACTTGGTCACCAAGGAGCACTTGGAGACCGTGCTGGTGGCGGAACTCTCGAAGTTCGCACTGACGCAGGCTTCCCAGCGCGAAGCCGACCGCGCCGAGCAAGCCGCCCAGCGCAAGGCCGACCGCAAGTGGGTGTTCATCGTCGGCGGATTCATCGCCGTGGAGATCGCTGCAGCCGAGGCGGGCTGGTTGGGCCGGCTCTTCGATCTCTTCGCTGCGGCATTCTGACCAAGTGAGTCGCCGAGCGGCGGCGGGCTAGCTGGCGAGGAATTCGCCCCAGGCCTGCATCATCGCCCGGCGTTCTTCCAGCCGGTCGGTGCGCTGGTAGGCGGCCCGCACTGCGTTGCGGTCCTCGTGAGCGGTGGCGCGGTGCACCGTCATCGAGTCGTAGCCGGCCTCGATCGCCCAGTCCGAGAACGTGGAACGCAGCCCGTGGGTGGTGGTGTCGATGCCGAGCTCGACGAACATCTTGATCGGCACGTTGCGATGCAAGGGCTTGCCCGAAGCGGTGGGGAACACATAGTGCGACTCGACGTCTTCGAGCTCGGCGAGCCGGCGGGCGTTGGCCAGCACGCCCAGGGCGAAGCCCGACAGCGGCACCCGGTGCTCACGGCCGGCCTTCATGCGCTCGGCGGGCACGGTCCACACGTCGACGTCGAAGTCGATCTCGGGCCAGGTGACTGCCTGGGCCTCGCCGATCCGCACCGCCGTGGCCACCACGAACTCGAACAGCCGCGCAGCCATCGGCCGGCGGTAGCTGCGCGCCAGCCGCAGCGCCGCCGGCACCTCGGGCCAGGCGAGCGCCCGATGGTGTGCTGCCTGGTGGTCGTTGCGAGGCAGAGCTGCTCGCACCGCATCGCACGGGTTGTCGTCTCGCAGGCTGTTCGCCTTCGCCCAGTCCATGAGCACTGCCAGCCGCTGCAGGAGCTTTCTGCCGAGCGCCGGCTTGGACTGCCAAATCGGCATGAGCACGTGGATGATGTGGGCCGACGTAATGAGGCTGACGTGCACGCCCATGAGATCGCCCACATGACGCTCCAGCGATGATCGCCAGTCGCGAATTGTCTCGGGTTTCATCTTGCGGAGCGGAATCACGGCGTCGAGCGCACGCTCGAGCGTGGGCGCCGACGGGCCCGACCGAGCCCGGAGATTGATGGCTCCCGACTTGACCGACACATAGTGCTCAGCAGCGAGCTTGCGGGCCTCCGACAGCGAGACGGCCGGATAGCTGCCGAGCCCACGTGCGACCCGCCGCCCGCCGGCCCCCCGGACCTCGGCGACCCACGACTTGGTGACGCCTCTGGAGGCCACCTTGCTGGGGCTGACGACCAGTCGAAGCCCTTTGCTGCCGCGGCCGTCTCCATACCGGCCCGGAGTCGAGCATGACTTCACGAACTGCGCAGTGAGTGGTTGGTGATTGGGCATAGCCGGCAATCATTTACGTCTCTTTTACGTACAAATGACCCTAGGCGTACAGGCAGCTCCAACGTGACGCCGAAACCGGCACTCGCGCCAACGAAGATGCCCCGATTTACGCCTATATATGCAGGTCAAAGCTAGTATAGTTTACACTACTAGCAGACTTCTATGCGGCTGGCTCAGACCGGCATAGCGGGTATTTCATGCCATTGCGGTGCCGTTGTGCAGCGACAGATATTGGCCGGAACTGTGGCCAGTTCCGACAAGCGAGCCCACCACCGATGCCACCCGTGCCGGACTGTTGGAGGGGCTCACACGCTCGGGTCTCGGGTCGCTGGTCGAGCGTTGTGCCGACCCCACTGCGCGGCCACGGCTGCGCGCTGTCGAGGACTGACCCGCTGACTCAATCCGCTGAAATGCGAAGGACCCCGGGGCCGGAGCCCCGGGGTCCTTCCTGGTCGTGCCGGCTGTTGGGCCGGCTCAGCCGTTGATCAGGCGAAAGTGCCCGATCGTGGGATCAGATCCCTACGGCATGATGCTCGAATTCGGGCGGAGACTGTTCAGAATCTTCCGAACCGTCTTGATGTCCGTCTCGCTGCCGCCCTCCGGCGTGTACGTGCCGTAGCTGGTAGCGACCTCGGCCGGGATGACCCGGAAGCCCGCCCGTGCGGGCAGCATCTTCAGGTTCGACGAGGTGTACGAGATGTGCACCACGTTGTCCGGTGCCAGGAAGCTCACCGTGCCCTCAACGGTGGACCCTGCGGGTCGCAACGCGTTGGCAAGAGTGTCGCCGTCAGTACCAGCGAGCTCCTTAACCACATCGTTGAACCGGACGACAACGCCAACAGCGGTCATACCGGGGGTCTCAGTCGCGGTGTCGTCGCCGAAGTGTGCGCCTGCCGGGGCAGTCGCACCGAGTGCTGTCGCCTTGGTCTGCGAGTCTCTGTCGCCATAGTCGACGCTGAAGTTCGCAGCGAAGTCGCTGTTCTTCACAAGAGCACCTGCCAAGTCGGCCAAGTTGGCTACCCGTCCGATGTCCTTCACCGGCTTCACTTCCGAGATGGTGTAGCTGATGACCTGGTTGGCCGTGTCGACAGCGACATCAATGTTGAAGGCGTTGGTGCTCGCAGTTGGATCGGTGCCCGGCCGGTCGTCGTAGCCGTAGATGACCCAGCCGTTACCTGCAGCACCAGCAGCAATGCCGGATGCCTTCGCAGCGACGGTCAGGGTCGAGCCAGTGCCGCCGAAGACCGCTGTGGCCTGCGCTGTGTGCTTGTGATCGCCGATGGACACGCTCGAAACCTCGAACTTGCCCTGAGCCTTGTGGGCCCCGATGGTTTGGCGACGCAACGCGTTGCCGCGGCCGCCCTTGTCAAGGATCGCCTGGCGCTTCACCGTGATCACATCACCGACACCCAGCGCCGGAGTCACCGCAACTGTCATGCGTGCATGGACACCCTTGCGCTCGTTGGCGTCAAACGCGTCCGTCGGCTGCGCAGAAATTGCAACGACCTTCGATCCCTTGCCGTCGACCTCGATGAACTGATCCCACTCGCTCTGAGTGAGTTCGTTGTGGAGGATGTTCGGCTCGGTCACGTAGACGACGAAAGTCTCGGCGCCGTCGTAGGCGACGATCTCGACGACGGGTGCCGTGCGATCCGCAGTGGACGCAAGAGCACCCAGAGTCAGTGAGGCTGCCTCGAGCTTGCGCATGTCGCCGTTCGCGCCGACCTTGCCGCCGCCGACCACGCTGATCGTGTCGCCGGGCTCGAGGATGTGCGACAGCTGGACGCGCACCGTGCGATCGGCAGTGAAGACCAGATCAGTGATGCTGATCGACTCCTCGTTGCCGGTCTCGGTGTCACCAAGTGCCTCGATTCGGCGTCCGTTGAGGCGGTACAGCGTCGGCTTCAAGACCTCGGCTGATTGGACGTCATCACTGAAGGTGACTGTGAACACACCGCCAGTGATGGCATCGTCGCCTGTTCCGGTCGTGTGGGTCTCGTACTTCTTGGTGGTCGGGTCGACCTTGACTTTGATGGTTGCAGTCAGGCCAGCGGAGGTCTTGGCTGCTGCGACGGCGTCTGCCATCACCATGTTGCTGACCACAGCAGTGCCGCCGATCGCCAGGATCGACTGGTGGGTCTTCATCCCGCCGCGGACCTCAGCGGTCCCCGACAGGTAGTCACTGACCTCAGCGGGCAGCTCGTCGCCGACCAGCAGGATCGGAACCGAGCCGCCGTCGCCGAGACCGCGGCCCAGCACCGGAGCGGCGGCGATGCCGTCCGCGATCGCGTCGCGGTTCACCAAGGCAACCATGTCCTTGCTGGTATTGAGCACCGCGGCGCAGCTGCCGAGCATCTCCTTAGCAACCATCACAGACGTCGCAGCAGCAGAGCCGCCAGAGATGCGCTGCACGTTGACCACGCCGACCTCTTCGACCAGCTCGTCCACAATGTCAGCCGACACGGCGCCCATGCCGCCGACAACCACGACACGCTCGACCTTGTTGTCAGTCAAGAAGCTCGCAGTGGAATCGGGCAGCATGTCAGCGCCCGTCAGCAGCACCGGCAGTCCCAAGCGGAACGCCAGCGGACCCGAGACGACCGCATCGGCGCGTCCGTCCTCTCCGCCGTTCACCAGGATCGCCGCGGTCTGCGTCGATCCGCACCACGTCGGGTTCGGTCCGCCGAGGCGATCGCCGATCGCAGCAGCGGTGGCATACCGGTCGGTGCCGGAGATGCGCTCCACGCTCGGACGCGAGCCAAGGCTCTCCAGCGCGGTCACGATCGCGTCGGGCACTGCAGCGGTGCCGCCCACGACTACGACGTCGGTGACGTTGTGCTCGTCGATGTAGCGGGCCACGTTGTGGGGCAGCATGTTCGAGCGCGTCAGCAGCACCGGCGCATTCAAGTTGCCCGCAAGACCCGCCGCAGTCACGGCGTCGACCTGCGACTCGCCTGACGCGATGATCACGGTCGAGATCGAGCCCTCGTCAGCAGCGAAACGCTGCGCCAGCGCTACCGCGGTGTTGTAGCGGTGGGAGCCGGCGAACTCGCGGCTGTCGGGAACCCCGTCGCCGTTCGTGTCGATCTGGCGCGCACCGCCTTGATGTGGGGCTACTTCACAGCGGCATTCCGTTTACGTACGCCGTTACGTGCAGGCCGGGCAAATTTGCTTGCCGTCAACGTTCAATGGCAAACACTGAAATTCATTTGAAATCATGCAAGCTCACTTCGTACGTTCGGCGACGATCCCATCTCGTGATCGAAGGAGTTCGCCGTGTCTGAAGAAGATCGTGCCCGCCTCTACGATTGGCTCTGTGAGCAGGCCGACAAGCCGCTGGCGGAGTACCTGATGTCGTGCTTGGCGCCCGCGCCGCTGCCCGACGTGGTGACCAAGGACTTCTTCTCGGCTGAGCTGTCGGCCCAGCTCGCTCACTACGCCACCAGAGAGGACCTTCACCGGCTCGAGACCAAATTCGAGTCCAGGTTCGACCAGCTGCTCCTGCTACGCGAGGCCGATCGCAAAGAGGCGAAGCACCAGTTCCGCTGGCTTGTCGGCATTGGCATAGCGATCCTCGGCGTCATCGTCGGGTTCGGCATCTTCTCCTAGTCCTCATCAGCCCTTTCGAGGTTCTCATACGCGCTGCCCAGCACCTGCAAAGTGCACTCGACGGCCACTTGGCCATGTTCTCTTCCCACAACCATGAAGAACTGTCTAGGGACCGGCGCGAACTGCTAGATCGCAGCTTGCGCGGTGGGGTACCACGCCGTACCCTTCACAAAGGCCGTGTCACAAGGTGCGCCCTTGCGCGGTTCTACATGTCAGGCGGGAGATCGGTGCCATGCGGCGTCGGCGCCCGGCACCAATAACCCATGATTTCCAAGCAGGAGGCTCGGAACTTGACTATTCGAACTAAGCGGAGGGGCCGCACCCTCGCTGCGATCTTGGCGGCGATGCTCATGGCATCGGTGCTCTCGGTCGTAGCGGGTGGCCCGGCTCAAGCCGCAAATACCTCTGGTGAGGTGCTGATCGACACGAACAGCGACGGCATCGGCGACACTCGCGAGTTCGCCGGCTCTCACCGATACAACACAGCGGTAGCGCTCGCGCAGCGCTTCGCTGACGACAACGGCGGGGTCACCACGGTGATCATCGCCTCGGGTGAGACCGAGGTCGATGCCGTGACCGCTTCTGGTCTGGCTGGCAATCAGGACGCGGCGGTGCTGCTGACGCGCTCGAACCAGCTCCCGCACAACGTGGCCCGCTACATCGACGAGCACAACGTCACCGAAGTGATCGTGGTCGGCGGCACCGCCTCGGTGCCCGATTCGATCATCACGGCGATCGAGAGCCTCGGCGCTGATCCCGACGTGCAGCGCATCTCTGGCGCTGACCGTTATGAGACGGCTGCGCGGATCGGCAACGAGCTGGGCGGACCGAACCCGACGTGGTGCGGGTCGACCCAGTCGGCGGCGATCTTGGTGAACGGCGGCGCCGAAGGCCGTGCGGACGCAGTGGCGATTGGCCCGCTGGCGTACGCGCTGGGCTTGCCGGTGCTGCTCACCGCTGCTGATGAGCTGCCTCAGGCCACCGAAGACTTCCTGACTGACAACAAGGTCGAGCGGGTCGTGATCGTGGGCGGCGAAGGCGCTGTGTCTGCTGACATCGAGGACGATCTGGTCGAGAACGTTGGCGTGGTGAACACCCAGCGCATCTCCGGCGGCACTGCCGCTGGTACCTCGGTCGACATCGCCAAGGAGATGCTGGGCAACTGCGCCGATGTGCTGGGCACCAGCTCGACCATGGTCGCTTTGGTGAACCGTGACGCGACAGCGGACGGCATCGCCTCGGCGCCGGTGCTGGGACGTGGTCTCGGCGGCGGCGGCCCGGTGCCGATCCTGCTGGTCGGCGACGAGCTGCCTGCTGCGGTCAGCGACTACCTCGCTGGCACTGCTGAGGTCAACTCGGCTGGTCAGAAGACCCACCTGGGCATCCTCGCGATCGGCGGCACCGCTGTGGTCAGCAACGCAGTGATGGACGCTGCCAAGATGGCGGCGAAGACCTCCGGTGACATCACCGCGACCATCAAGGCGGCGAAGTACTCGGTGGCGGATTTGGTCGGCGGGAACATCCCGGCGGGCAAGTCGGTCGGCGACTACAAGAACATGTTCACCGTGTCGTTCAGCGACCCCGTCGCCGATGCCTCGGTGTCGGACCCGACGCTGTATCGCATCAACGGACGGCGCCTCGAAGCACTGGTCGACACCCAGACCGGCAACGAGGAATCGCTCGCAGCGAACCACAAGATTGATGTCGCCAACGGCATCGTGACCGTCACCTTGGTGCACGCTCTCGAAGAGGGCGACACGATCACCGTCGTGGGCGGCAGCCAGGTCGCTCGTGCCAGGAACGGCGACCGGCGTCCGCTGCAGCAAGCAGAGGAGACCCTCGGCGCTGTGACCACCGCGCAAGACCGGGCGGCTCCGAGGATCGAGATCATCGCGGTCGCCGGCTCGGCGAACTTCGATGTCCTCATTCACGAGCCGAACGTGCTCTACAACGAGCTGACCGTGAACACGAACCTCTCGGAGTTCATCTCGGTCGCGGGCGCATCGATCCCTGCATCGACCAATGACGCCGATCCTCCCGTGAGGACCGAGCGCACCGACCGCGCCGTGACCATCACAGGCGTCACCACGCAGACTGCAACTGGCCGTACCGGTGGACCGAGCGTGGTCAGGCTGCAATTCACCGTGACCGCCGCGGCCACGGAGAACAGCCCGAACCAGACGGATCCGGCGGACACCCTCATCCCGGGCGACGTGATCACGGTGAACCGCAACGCGGTCCGCGATGACGACGGCCGGTCCAACGCGCTCACCCGTCACACGGTGCAGAAGCTGAAGGATGCGGGCAAGTTCGAGGTCTCCAGCGTGTCGATCGGCAACGTGCGTCACGGCACCCTTGCCGGCGGCGGGCACGCCATGGCAACCATCGGTGACGACATGGTCGTCAAGGCGAAGGCCACCGGTGGCGCTGCGGGTGCTCAGGGCAACGGCTGGAAGATCTACGGCTACGACGACCGTCCCAACGGCGAAGCGAACGTCTTCGAATGGGACATCCGAGTCGGCGTCGATACCGCCAACCAGGTCATTAGCTTCACGATCTACCAGAAGCCTGCAGTTCCGGGCTTCGAGAAGGTCGCGAGAGCTGCGCCGAACCTTGGCAATCTGGCCGACAAGCTGGCCGCTGACGACGACTTCGCAGCCCACTTCTCGCTGGACTTCGTCCGGGACGTTGACGGCAACACCGACGATTCCAGGTCCACTGCGCTGGGGGCGACCTCCGCGACTGGTGTGCCCTTCACCGGCGGTACGAGTTCGGTTGGTGTCGTGGTTCGCTTCAACGACAATGTGGAGACGCTGCTCAACGACGGCACAGATCTCGCCTACGACATTGCTGCGGACTTTGACGCTGGTCTGACCGCAACGGCCGGCGACGATGGGCTGACGGTGACCTTCGCTGCGCCTGACAACCAGGTGCACATCTCGTACACCTCCGCCAGCATGTTGAACCTGCCCAAGCGGTCCGGGTTCCGTGTCATCGCTGCCGGCGTGGCAACCAGCTACGGCGCGGTCGACGGCACTGACACCACCAACATCCGGGAGATTCTGAACAGTCTCCGCCCGGATGCCGGCGTCTCGCCGTAGGGATCTGATCCCACGATCAGGCACAACCGCCTGATCAACGGCTGAGCCAGCCACCAGGCTGGCAAGACCAAGAAGGACCCCGGGGCTCCCGCCCCGGGGTCCTTCGCGTCTCCCCACCAGCTCGCCCCACCCGGCGCTCTCCGACGCGTCCGAAAACGGGTTCGTGTCGGCGAAGCGCGCGGTTATGGTGAGTTCAGCCTCGCTGCCCGGCTGATGCGGCGGTCGATTCCAAACCACCAGAGCGCCATTTAGCGCCGCGACGCTCAGTGAGGCCCGATGTCCGTCACGGCCGAATCGACCGCCGCTATGACCGCAGCGACACTCCCCGGGGCTGTGGTGGCGGCGCTGCTCGCCGTGCTCCGGCGCCCCACCAACTGAACCAGATTGATCCTGCCGCGGCGATCACGCCTCGCGATCGATGCCGAGGTAGGCGTCGAGTGCTGATTGGGACACCGCTGCGTCTCCGCCGAACACCGAGAGCCCGAGGGGGTCCGGCGAGGCCGTGAGCCGTGCGTCGTCCAAGAACTGAGCGGTGACGTCGGGCAGGGCCTTGGGGTTTGTCAGCACCAGCGATGCGCAGAGCTGTGCAAGCAGCGGCGCTGCGCTGAATGCGTCGAACGGGACATCGCCTCGTGCCAGCCCCACGCGGGTGCCGTCGAAGCAATCGACATCGACGGTACCAGTGGCGAACTTGGCCGCGACATACCGGGCGGTCATCGTGGCGGTGTCGAAACGGGTCTTGCCGGCCATCCGGTCGATGTTGGTGATGCCCAGCTCTCTAATCACTGCTTCGACGTCTTCGGAGAGCGCAGCGGTGCCGCCCATGAGCACGACATGAGCGATGTCTCGTTCCTGGAGGTACCTGGCGACCTCGGGGTGCAACTCGTCACGAGGCGTCAGCAGCACTGGCAGGCGCAGCTTGCTCGCCACCGGCCCGGCCACGAGCGCGTCCGCGAACACCTCGCCGTTGGCGATGATTGCCGTGCGACCGAAGCGAGTGAGGCCCCCGATGCCGAAGAGCCGTCGAGTAATCGCGACACTGGTGTCGTACCGGTCGGTGCCGTGAGTGCCGAGGCTGGCGAAGCCTGCTTCCCGGAGATCGGCGTGCACCTGCGGCGAGACGTTGGAGTGGGGCCCGATGCCGGTCGAGACCACATGCACCTGCTTGGCGTTCACCTGCTTGAGGAAGGCCAGTGTGTCGGCCCGCAATTCGTCGGGCGGCGTCATCACCACCGGTGCTCCGAGGGCAGCTGCCAAGGGAGCCGAGACCACAGCGTCGTACCAATGCTTGGCAGAGACCATCACGACGTTCTCGATGCTTCCCCCTGCACCGTCGACAAAGGCCTCCGCCATCTGCAGCGACGTCGCGTACCGATCTTCGGCGCCGAACCGCTCGATGTCCACCGGTCCGGGACCGGTTTCTACGGCTTGTGCCGATGCCACCGTCACCGGCGCCGCCAGCACTGCAGCGGCCAAGACAGCAGAGATAATGGACGCGACTACTCGCCGTGACACGAGGCCGCACGCTATTGATGCACCCGAGTCGGCTGCGCTGAAGGTGCCGTTGTATTCGATGCGCGCCGGTCATACACGGTGGTATCGGGCGAGTGGCCTCGATTCTGGGGACGCTTGCTGCGTTTCGGGGGAGCTCTGCACTGTCGGCGGGCGTGTCGCTGTTTGGCGCATCGGCGGTACTACGGTCGCTGCTAGGTGGACGACAACTGAACCCCTGCTTGGAGACTCCAGATGAGCGCTCGCGTCCCGCCGGTGGTCGACGGCTCGCGCCCCGGCCCTGCAGCCAGCCCAGATGATCGTCGAACGAAGCAGCGTCAGCGGCGGCGGGTGATGCGAGTGCTGGCGGCCATGGTGATGGCTGCCGGCGCAGTTGTGCTGACGGGATCGCCGGCGCAGGGCGCTGCTGCGGTCATCAGCGTGGACCGGCTTTCGGGCGCCGACCGCTACGCGACGGCAGCGGAGATTGCCGAGGCCTTTGCCGACGAAATCGAGGGCCGCGGACGACCTGCGATCGACACCATCCTGGTCACCTCCGGCGCCGACGCGCACTTCGGGTGTGCCCTGCCGGCGCCGGCGCTGTCACGCCTGTACGAGGCACCACTGCTGCTGACCGAGCGCTCGAAAGTGCCCAATTCGCTCAAGCGTTTCGTGGAGGACTGGGACATCGACCGGGCCTTCATCCTCGGCGGCACCGACGTGGTGTCCGACGACGTCAAGGACGAGCTGGAGGACCTCAACAACGTCGATGTCAAGCGTGTGGCTGGCGACGACTGCTACGGCACCGCCGTAGAGGTGGCCGAGCTGGTGGGCTCGTCGCCCGGCACTCCGGGCACGTACCGTCGAGAGGGCCGCACGGCGTTGGTCGCCACCGGCGAGGTGTTCGCCGACGCCCTGGCGGCAGGACCGCTGGCCTACACCGGCGAGCACCCCATCTTGCTGACGCCGAGGTCATCGCTCGACTCGCGCGTGTCGCAGTTCCTGCGCAGCAGCCGCACCGAGCACGTGATCATCCTGGGCGGGACGGCAGCGGTTTTGGGCAGCGTGGAGCGGGACATCGAGCGGCTCGGCATCTCAGTGGAGCGCCTGTTCGGTGCCGACCGCTACGCCACTGCTGTGCGCGTGGGCGAGGAGCTGCTGGGCAGCAACCCGCCGCAGTCGTGCTTCGCGGGCGATGAGGTGGGGCTGGCGTACGGGCGCAGGTCTCCCGATGCGATCACGAGCGGACCGCTGCTGGGAGAGCTCTGCGCCCCGCTGCTGCTGACCGACCTGCGGGATCTGCCCCGGTCCACCAGCGACTACCTGGAGGCGGACGACTACGTGACCGGTGATGCAGACGGCGACCTGCGCATCACCGTCTTCGGCGGCACCGCCGCGGTGTCGCGCAGTGTGGAGAATGACGCGGTACGCGCTGCCCGGCTGCGTGAGATCAGTGCCTCGGTCGTGGCTGTGGAGGGGGCCTGCCACTTCACGGTGAACTTCTCCGAGCCGGTGCGCACCTCTGATGCACGCCTGGCAAGCAACTACACGCTCGACCGCCGCGCCCTCAACAGCGGCATTGCCCGCGTCGACGTGGGCAGCGGCTCGAGCACCAGCAGAGCTGTCGTCATCCTCGCCGGCGCGACCGGCGGCTCGACCATCGCGGTGCCGACTGGCTGCCTCGACCCGCTGGAGACCCGCGACCGGGTCGGCGTGGAAGGGCAGTCCATCAGGGGCGCAACCGACCGGCGCACGGTACGCGATACCGAAGTGGCGGTACGCTCCGACAACACCCGGCCCAGTCTGACGGTGACCGCACCCGATGGCGGCGTCGAGGTGGTGGTGGACATCAGCGAGCCCGTGATACAGAGCAGCTTCGATGTCACGTTTACCCGCGACCGCGAGGATGAAGTGGTCGGCGCGTTCGTGCTCGAGGGTGAGAGCCGGTTCACCATCTTCGTGCCCTACGCGGAGCTGGAGCAGGGCGACCGCATCGTGATCCCCTCGGGGGCAGTCGAGGACTTCGCGGGCAACCGGAGCCTGCGCGAGCTCATCACCGTGCGGCGTGACACGGTGCTGCCACGGGTGCAGAGCGTCACGGTGACCGAGCCGGTGGCGCGGGCGGCGTCGTTCGTCGAGCTCAGCGGTCACTACAACCGGACGCGGGTGGATCGGGTGCTGCGCATCGAGGCGCTGGACGACGGCGATGCTTACGGCGCAGCCGGGAACGACTGGGAGATCAACGTCGAGGTCGACGCGGGGCTGGCTGCCGGCGATCCGTCGCGGATCACGGTGTCGCAGACACAGCAGCGGATCAGCGTTGCGACTTCGGCCGACACCGAGGTGCCCGACCTGGTCGACGACCTGAACCAAGACGTCGAGTTCGGCGAGCTGTTCGTGGCCGACTTGACCGACCATGAGTTCGCTGACGACGCCACCATCTCCGAGACGCTCAACTATGTCTCGTTCTCCGGCGGTGTCAGCACGGTCGATCTGAGGCTGACCTGGACCGAGCCGGTGCGTGGCTGCGATGCCGATGATCGCGCGATCCGCCGGGACCGCATCGAGATCGACACCAACGCCAACGGCGTCGGCGACTTTGCCCTCGACGGGGTCGGCGCGGCGGCCAGCGGCGTGGCCTTCGTGGCAGCACCAGACGGCAATCAGTACATCGTTGCGGGCACGGCTGCCTGCGACCTGTCGCCGGGTGTGGCTTCGGGCACGCTGGTGGCACGGCTGGAATCGCAGATCATCGCTGAACTGCCGACGCTGCGTTCGAGGGTGTTCATCCGGGCTGGCGCTGCGTACGACCTGCGCGGCAACCCAGCAGCGAATCAGTCCATCAACGCGCTGCGCAGCCCGTAGCGGCGTCGACGAACGGAGTGCCGACGTGCCACTGGGCGATGGGTCCGGTGGCGGTGGTGCGGGCGGCGGTGGACGAGGGCGCTCGCGGCGCACACGCGCACTGGTGTCGGTATGTGCGGTGGCCGCGGCAGCGGGGGCGCTGTCGTTGGGCAGCGACCCGGCGCAGGCGGCTGCCTCGGAGGTGGAGACTGAGCGCCTGAGGGGCGCCACCCGCTACGAGACAGCGGTGGCCATTGCCGATGCCTTCGCGGACGAGGTGGAGGAGGGCCAGTTCGGCAGTGACGTGGATACGGCCATCGTGACCTCGGGCGCCGACGAGCACTTCGGCTACGTGCTGCCGGCCCCGGCGCTGGCACGGCGCCATCAGGCGCCCGTGCTGCTGGTCGAGCCCGATGACCTGCCCGACAGCGTGCGCACGTTCATCGAGCGGCAGGGCATCCACAACGTCATCATCTTGGGTGGCGTCGATGTGGTGTCGGCCGAGGTCGAGGCCGAGATCGATGGCTTGGCTGGCGTGGGAGTGGAGCGCATTGCCGGCAGCGACGCCTATACGACGGCGGTGCAGGTGGCCGAGCAGGTCGGCTCGGCGGCCCGCGTTCCCGGGCCGTTCCGTCGCGCCGTGCTTCTGGCCACGGGCGAGGCGTTTGCCGATGCACTCGCTGCCGGTCCGCTGGCGTATGCGGGCCAGCACCCGATTTTGCTGACGCGCTCGGATGAGCTGCCGGCGGAGGTGGTGGCATTCCTCAAAAGCAGCAACATCGACCGCGTCGTGATCTTGGGCGGGCTGTCGGCTGTGGATATCGATGTGGAATTCGAGCTCGAGAACCTCGGCATGACGATCACGCGCTGGTCGGGCAAGGATCGCTTCGAGACAGCCATCGAGATTGCGCTGGCGCTGCTGGCCGACGACTCGCCTCAGGGCTGCTTCGACGGCTCTGCGGTGGGCTTGGCGTATGCCTGGAGATCGCCTGATGCGATCGTGAGCGGCCCGTACCTGGGCGAGCTGTGCGCACCGTTGCTGCTGGTCGATCGGCGGGTGCTGCCTACGGGGGTCAGGGATGTCCTGGAGGCCGACGGCAACTTCACTGGCGACAGCGGCGGCGACTTGTTGATGACGGCGTTCGGCGGCAGCGCCGCCGTCTCCGAGCAGGTGCTGCGGGCCGCTGCCAATGCGGCCGAGCTGCAACCGTTGCTGGCCAGGGTGTTCGCCGCTGACGGCGGCTGCCACTTCCGGGTGACGTTCGACGATCCCGTGCTGACAGTGGACGCCGAGGATCCGCGCAACTACTTCATCGACGGGCTGCTGTTGGATTTCGTCGGGGCCACGGTGGACGCCGGTTTCTTTGAGACGACCACCGAGGCGGTCATCACGTTCGCGGGCGCCAGCGCTTTGGACGACGATGTCGTGCCTACGGGCTGCCAAGCGCCGTTGCGGGCACGCGACACGGTGGGTGTGGCCGCTAAGCGGATCCACGCTGCTGACGGCCGCACGGTGCGGCGGGCGGAGCTGTCGGTGCGTGCCGACAACATCCGGCCGAGGCTGTCCATCAATGCGCCGCGCCGGGCGACCTCGGTGATCATCAGGACCAACGAACCGGTCGTCGGCGCCGAGGGTGCGCCGACGATAACGGTGGAGTTCCGGCGCGCCGGGCTGACCGCGGTGACCGTCACGGCCGACGTGACGCCCGGCGGTTCGCGCATCGATGTGGCGGTGCCAGGCGAGTTCGACACCGACACCACCATCGGCCTGCGACCGGGTGACCAGGTGGTGGTGCGAGCAGATCAGCTAGAGGACCTAGCCGGCAACCGCAATCTGGCCGCCATCCGCACCACCTAGCTCCAGCCGGGGTGTTGTCACAACGTCCGAAACCGATGGCGCGTTTGTTGTCATTTGCGCACTCGTCTTGCCAAGGCCTGAATGTCTGTGGCGACTATGCCCACTGGGTGGGTCTGTCAGATTTTCTGTGTATCCGGCGGTGGTGGTTTTCATCGGATGTGGTCGGCGATGCGGTCGCCGTAGTGGACGGTCAGGGTGTTGAGGATG